>JBNMKU010000062.1:0-13807 GCA_050874505.1 Roseburia sp.
GGTGTGATCTCACATTCACCCAGGATCCGCTCAAATAATCCGCGGTAAAAATCAGCATTGGAACGTGTTGCCACATAATATGCCGTACCGTTTCCGTAGGAATTTCTCGTCACTGCCGGCATGCCTGCATAAAAATCATTATCATAAGAGGCAAGACTCTTTGCTCCCTCCAGGTGCAGCAGATCACAGAGGATCTCTGCCGGGTACTGTTTCCCATCGTAGGTAAAAGTATGTTTTAAGCCGATATCCTCCACCGGGATGGCATCGGATTCTTCTACCCAGATGCCTAAGATATCGCGCAGTCTGCCCGGATATCCGCCGGTAATGACCAGATCGTGATCCTCCACATAGCCACTGAAATAGGTTGTCACAAACGTGCCCCCCTGCGATACAAATTTGCGGATCTTCTCGTCATAGCCATCCTTGCACATATATAAAAGCGGTGCGATCAGAACCTGATAACCGGATAAGTCTTCCTCCACACTGACCATATCCACCGGAATGTGCATCTGAAAAAGTGCGCGGTAATACTGATACACCTCGTCATAATAGTTGACCGCTTCACTTGGTCCTGCAGAAAGTGTGGTTGCCCACCAGTTATCCCAGTCAAACGCGATCGCAACTTTCGCTTTTGTTCTTGCAGCAAGCGTGATATCTTTCAAGTTTTCCAGTTCTGCTCCCAACGCTGCGATCTCGCGGAATACTCGGGTGTTTTCCGTTCCGACATGGTCGATCACAGCTCCATGATATTTTTCACAAGCACCGATGCTTCTTCTCATCTGGAAGAACATCACGGTATCTGAGCCGTGTGCCAGTGCCTGATAACTGAGCAGGCGCATCACGCCAGGACGTTTCAGGGCACAGTAGGTATGCCAGTTGCTGACACTCGGGGTCTGCTCCATCAGTGCAAACGGCTTGCCATGTTTTACGCCACGCATCACATCATGTGCCATTGCGTTGTGCGCATACTCAGCTCCAAATGCCGGGTAGCTGTCCCAGGAAACAAAGTCCATCTCTTTTCCCCATTTCTGGTAGTCAAGCGGCTGATAGCATCCCATCAGGTTTGTTGTGACCGGAATATCCGGGGTATACTGCTTTACAATATCCCGCTCAAGTTTGAAACACTCCAACAGACTGTCAGAATTAAATCTCCGGTAATCCAAAGAGATCCCCTGAAAATTTGTGCGTGGCTTTCCATCCCAGGAAAACTCTTCACTTCTTAAATCCGGCAGCACCACATCATCCCAGTCATAAAAGGTATGTCCCCAGAAACTGGTGTTCCAGGCACGGTTTAACTCTTCTATCGTGTGATATTTTTTCTGTAACCAGACACGGAATGCCTTTTCGCAGTTCTCACAGTAGCACTCCCCGCCATATTCATTGGAAATGTGCCATGCTACGATGTTGTCATAATCGCGGTAACGTTTTGCAAGCTGCTCTGCCAGTGCGACCGAATATTTCCGGTAAGTCGGGCTGTTTGGACAGGAATTGTGACGGCTTCCGAATTTGCGCTTTATCCCATTATATTCAGTACGCAGGATATCCAGGTATTTTCTCGCCATCCATGCCGGATGTGCAGCCGTGGACGTCGCAAGACAGACTTTCAGTCCATTCTCCCTTACATACTCCATGATCTTATCCAGTTTGGTAAAATCATAAGTGGTCTCATCCGGTTGTAATGCCGCCCAGCTGAATACATTTAGGGTCACGACATCAATATGCGCCAGTTTAAACATCCGCATATCCTCTTCCCAGATCTCCTCCGGCCACTGCTCCGGGTTATAGTCTCCGCCATACAGGATCTTGTTTACTTTTTTGCTCTCTATCATCGATGTGTCCTCTCTTTTTCTTTTTTGTTACTATACCATAGAACCAGTACAGAAAAAAGGCTACCGCACAAACCTGTCGGTACTATGCAGCAGCCTGTTTCTTTCCTGTTATTTTTTATTCTTCTACAAGCTGAACTCTCTCCTGAATGATATCGGTCAGCATCTGCTCTGCATCTGCTACACCTGCATTGTCAAGGTCGGAAAGCATCTTGTCATAAGAAGCGTCAAAATCGTCCTCGTTTCCGATGATACAGCTGATCAGAGAAGACCATGCGATCTCGTCTAACTGATTTGCGATCTCATCAAATTCACTCGGTTTTGTATAAGCCCAGATTGCGGAATAATCCGGTGTCTTAAACTCGCTTGCCTGTGGGAAGATATCGGTCAGCAGTTCTACGTTCCATGCCTCACATGCTGCCTTCTGCTCCTCGTCGTACTCTTCCATCACGGATTCCTTGCTCTTTGTTGTGTATGTACTTCCCGTAGAGTCTACCACACCATTTCCATATACCGGGAATGGGTAGTTGTGGAAACCAACACCTGTCTTTTTGCTGTAGTCTTTGTCGTTGTTAGAAGCATCGATCTCTTCCTGTGTTCTGTAACGATGTCCCTCGTCATCCAGGAAGTAATTTTCACCTTCGATACCCCACTGTACTAATACCTGACCTTCATCGGAACAGATATAATCCAAGAATTTGATCGCTGCAACCGGGTCTTTGCAGTCTACGGAGATACCTACACCATATCCGGTGGTAAGTCCCTGATACATTAAGGTTGCACATTTGGTGTCTGCATCCATGGTAAGTGGTAATGGAGCATAGGTTTTTCCTAATTTGCCGTCTGCTTTTAATACTTTTTCGCCATCACTGTAATCCCAGTCCGTATCAAACAATGCCAGGACACGTCCGGAGGCGATCTTTGCAATATAGTCCTCATGTGTCTGTGTTGCAAATTCAGGATCTAAGATACCCTCGTTATACATGCGGTTCATCCACTGGAAATATTCTCTTTCCTTGTCAGAACGGAATTTATACATTGCCTGATTGTTGTCATCTACCAGCCACTGTCCGTTATCCGGTGCACCATCTGCAATATAGCCCGCCGGGTTGCCTAATGTGATCATCCAGTGCCAGTCTGCTGCGGATAAGGTAAATCCGATCGTATCCAGTCCGTCATCGGTCTTTGGATGCGCTGCCATATAATCTTTTAACATGTTCTCGAACTCTTCTAAGGTATCCGGGATCTTATAATCGTTTTCTTTTAATACATCCCACTGTACCTGTGCCGTTCCGGAAGTTGTGAAGTTCTCTCCCCCTACTGCATAAGAAGATAACTGATAGATGGATGGATCATCCTTGGAATTTTTCAGTTTGTCAAACTCATCACCATACATCTTTTTGATGTTTGGACCATACTCATCGATCAGGTCTGTCATATCGATCAATGCCCCTGCCTCGATCAGGCTTCCTGCATCTCCCTTTGCAAAGATCATATCCGGGTAGCTCTGCTCTGCAATCATCAGTGCTACTTTCTGATCATCCGAAGATACCGGATAGTCGGTCGATAATTTTACTCCTGTTGCCTCAGTCAGTGCCTGTGCAACCGGATCGGTCCACGGATCTTCCTGTCCATCTGCATTGTAGAATGTCAGCTCTACAACATCTCCAGATGACGAAGCCGTCTCTGTTCCACTTCCGGTCGTGCTCTCGCCTCCTGTGTTGGTGCTCGTTGCTCCGTTTCCACATCCCCCAAGTACACCTGCAGTCATGACTGCTGCAAGCATCCACGCACAAAATCTTTTTTGATTCATAAGCCTTCTTCTCCTCCTTAAATTTTGCTTATTCATAATGTATCAGTATCAGTCTTTGACTGCACCAACCGTCATACCACCTACAAAATATTTCTGCAGGAATGGATAAACTACTATAATCGGTATTGTTGCAATAATTGTGATCGCCATTCTGACCGAAAGTGGTGAAACTGCATTTTTCACCTGATCCGCTGCATGCGGGTCAACCTTGATGGTTGCTTTTTCCATGATCTCATACAGCACATACTGTAAGGTCGGCAGATCTCTTGCATATAAATAGGTATCCAGGAATGAATTCCACTGACCGACTGCAACAAACAGTGCTACGGTTGCCAGTACCGGCTTACAGAGCGGTACAATAATTTTTAACCATATCACAAAATCATTTGCACCGTCAATCCTTGCAGCTTCCTGTAAGGCATCCGGTAATCCATCCATAAAAGAACGCATCAAGACTATATTATAAGCCCAAATCAGTCCCGGTAACAGATAAACCAGAAAATTATTTCCAAGATTTAAGGTTCTGGTTAAAAGCAGGTACTCAGGTACCATACCACCGCTGACATACATGGTGATCAAAAACAAAAATGTAACGATCTTGTTGAAGTAAAAATCTCTCCGGCTCAGTACATATGCGATCATTGCGGTACTGAACACGCTGACTAAGGTTCCGATCAGTGTTCTTGCTACCGACATCAGAAACGGTCCTGCAAGATTATTTTCGGTAAATACATAGGTATAGTTGCTTAATGTAAACTCTCTTGGAATAATGAAATTGATGTTACGCATCGTATCGATCGGATCATTAAACGAGATTGCCAGTACGTTTAAGAATGGGTAGAGTGTGATCACTACGACTCCGATGAATACGACCACCAATATGTAATCCAGAATTTTTTCCCGGCTTTTTATTTTCTGACTTGATCTTGCTTTTGCCATGGTCTTCTCCTCCTTACATCAGGCGGCTTTCGCCAAGCCATCCTGCGATCTTATTTGCGATCAGCATCAGTGTGACACCGACAACGGACTGGAACATACCAATTGCAGTACCCACCCCGTAATTGTTGTTTCCAATTCCTCTTACATATGCAAACCAGGAAAGTACCATCGCATGATCCTGAACAATACCATTACTCAAAAGCATCTGACGTTCCATGCCGACATTCAATGCTCCACCGATACTCATGATCAGTAACACGATAATGGTTGGTTTGATGCCCGGCAGTGTGATGTGCCAGATCCTCTGCAGACGGTTTGCGCCATCGACCTTTGCCGCCTCGTAAAGTCCCTGGTCAATTCCTGCCATGGCAGATAAGTAAACGATCGCGTTCCATCCAACTTCCTTCCATGCATCGATCAGGCAGACAACCAGCCAGAACAGCGGGGTATTCGTTGACATCAGATGCAGGCTTTTTCCAAACAGGGTATCGATCATTCCGCCATCGTTTAATACCATCTTGGCAATGCTGGCGATTACCACCCAGGATACAAAGTGTGGCAGATAAGAAATGGTCTGTGTTACTTTTTTGAACCGGTTAAAACAGATCTCATTTAACATCAAAGCAAACAGGATCGCAAGGATCGTTCCGATCGCAATACCTAAAATGCTGATGCCGATCGTGTTGATCATCGTCTGACTAAACAACCGGTCTGTAAATGCCTTTTTAAAATTGTCAAATCCAACCCATTTCCGCTCCCAGATGGGAAGGGCAAATGATTTTGGTTTTACCTCCTGAAATCCCATCGTCCAGCCCCATAACGGAATATATTTGAATATGATCAGCCAGATTACGAAGGGGACTGACATAAGCAGCAGATATCTCTGTTTCCACATAAGTTTCATACTGAATTTTTGTTTTCCCTTTTTTTTCATACTGCTGTTTCCTCCTTTATCTAAACTGATTATAAAATTTTTCGAAAAATTTGAATACCGCACTAATTTCATTTATTTTACCTTACTTTTTTTACATCACTTTTTTGCTGTCTTATTTTTACGTCAAAAAGCCCAGAGCAGTTTCCCATTTCCCTGCTCCGGGCTTTTTTCAGCTTAATGGAAGCCTGATCTCTACAACCGTTTCCACTCCGACCTCACTTTTTATCGTTACTCCGTATTCATCTCCATACTTTAGCTTGACTCTCTGGTTTACATTTCCGATCCCGATATGCTCCCCCTTAAACCGGCGGCTTTTCAATTCTTTCTGTATCGTTTCAAGTTTTTCTTCTTCGATCCCGCTCCCATTATCGGTAACTGAAATTACCATAATCTCACTCTCTTTTCTTACCGCAATGGCGATCAGGCCATTTTCTTCTTTTCCCTCCAGGCCATGGATGATCGAATTTTCGACGATCGGCTGTAAGATCAACGGCAGAATCCTCCTGTTTTCCAGTCCCGGCTCTACCGCGATGGTATACGAGATGCGGTCTCCAAACCGGTACTGCTGAATTTTCAGGTAATATTCTACCAGTTCCACTTCAGATTTTACTTCAACCTCTTTCTCTCCCGCCTGAATACTGCTCCGCAGGATCTTGCCGAGCATCTTAACAAGTTCTTCAATCTCATACTGTTTGTTGACCCTTGCTTTCATGCGGATGGTCTCTAACGTATTGTAGAGGAAATGCGGGTTGATCTGGCTGGTCAGCATCTTTAACTCGGCATCCTTCTGACTCGTCTTTAACTGTTCGGCATGCAGTTTCTCCCGATACACTTCCGACAACAGCTTCTGGATATCGTGGATCATCGTATTCAGATAATCATAAAGCTGGCTGATCTCATCATTTCCTTCCAGTTTCTTTTCCAGTGCAAAACTTCCGGATGCCGCCTTTTGCATCTGCTCCCTGAAATGCTCGACCCTTCTGGAAAATGACCAGGAAAAGAGCATGATCATCGTCACAGCAAACAACACGGAAATACCGGAGAGCATAATACTCTTCCTGCTCTGTTCATTTGCATTTTTTAAAATATCGCGGTAGGCACGCACACCCACTACCTGAAGATAATCTGTACTGTTTTTCTGCTGGATAGTCTCACAGGTCATAATGTACTCTTCTCCATCGATTGTGATCTGCTTCTGCCAGTTCTCTTCCGTTTTATCCGGCATCTCTTCTTTTATATCCTTAAAACTCAGGTTGTCACACTTACTGCTGATAAGCTGCCCGCCATTTAGCACTAAAAAGGTGTCTCCGGCACGGTCTCTGATATATTCCTCGAACCGCTCCGGTCGTATGTAGATGACCAGAGCTCCCACATTCTCGCTTTTTTTGGTCTTTATCATCCGGCAGAGGGCAAGCGTATGGTCATATCCATCTATCTTATGCGGCAGATACGCCCATACGATACCGCTTTTTTCCTCGCTCACCCGTTCATACCAGTCCTCACTGCGGATCTCATCGTCTACCTGCACAAAGTTGAGATTTCCCTTGATCGTATCATTTTCCATATAGACACTGATATTGGAGATCAGCTTGTTATAATACTGTCTGTAAACCAGAAAATTCGTGTAATTCTTATAGTCATTTATCATGTCCTGATAATCGGTATACTGCTTTTTTGCAATCTCTTCAAGCTGGCTGTCAAAATAAAAATACTTTGACACCGTCGTCAAAGTTCCCTCCAATTCTGATATCTGGGTTGCAACCGTATCCAATTCCTGTATTTCTTCATTTTCCGCCTGTTCGACCAATAGACGGTTGGTTCCGTGGATCAGATAGACGCCAATTAAGATCAGAGGCAGGAATCCGCCTATGATATAAATAAAGAACATTCGATAGCCCAGTTTGATGCCCAGCAGTCTGTGTGCAAGCTGGCGCAATTTTCCCTCTTTGTGTTTCTCTTCCATACTGACTCCTCACTCCTGCAATATTAAGCAAACTGCATATATCGGATATATTTTTCCTGAAAATCTTCCTGCATTGCCAGATTTTTTTCCACCGCTTCCTCTGCGATCTGCTGCATTTCCTCTGCTGCCTGCGGATCTTTGATACAGTCTATGGCTCCCTCTAATGCACTGTTTCCGAGCAATTTGATCTTATCCTGCACTTCTTTTGGGAACAGTCCGATCGTGGCTGCCTTTTCGATATTTAATGCCGTGCCAAAACCTCCGGCAACAAACACTATATTGATCTTTTCTGCCGATATTCCTGCTGTCTGCAGTAATACTTCCATTCCTGCACGGATTGCCGCTTTTGCCATCTGTACCTGCCGGATGTCTTCCTGCGTAAAAACGATCCCTTTTGCCACCGGAAATCCATCTTTCTGATACTGCTCTGGCAGGGTTCCGTTTTCATCAATGATTTTATATTTCCACAATTCACTTACGATTTCAAGAATCCCGGTTCCACAGATTCCGATCGCAGGTGCACCCGAAATGGTCTTTGTTATCATCCGCTGTCTGCCTAAAAGTGATACCTTTGCAACTGCCCCCGGGATGCCCGGCATGCCGCAGAGGATCTTTCCACCTTCCAGAGCAGGTCCTGCTGCCACCGATGTCACGAATAATCCCCCAGGGGTCAGAAGCGCCATCTCTCCGTTCGTTCCAATGTCTAAAAACAACACGGTCTTTGGATCGTTTGCTTCCTGTCTCCACAGGTCACACATGCCGCTGCTGTAAAGTCCTGCCACGATATCTGCCCCCACAAAAGCAGAAATGCCAGGCAGGATCGTAACGGTCGCAGGATATGTTTCCCTGCCAAACAGCTCCGGATAAGCATAGTGCTGCAATGAAAGATCTACCGGATGAAACGGTGCACTGCCCAGTCCTTCACAGGAAAAACCGCACAGCAGATGACACATGGTCGTATTGCCCGCTATCACGATCTCTTTTATGTCCTCTTTTTTCTTTTGTCCTTTTTCTAACAGCTGTCGGAACAAATCTTCCAGATCATCACGGATGCTCGCCTGCAACGCATCCTGTTTTCCTTCACACGCCGCCTGTATTCTTGTGATAACGTCCGCCCCATAGGTTCTCTGATGGTTGACGGAAACGGCATAACAGATGGTCTCTTTTGTGGCCTGATCCACCAGTGCCGCTGCAAGCGTGGTGGTTCCGATATCGACTGCAATCCCAAGGGTATCGTTCTTTTTTTGCGGTCTGACCGGGTTCTCCCCGCTGTCCTTACGATCTGTTTTTGTTTTCTTCTCTATAAACTGGGTCTGTACTGCCATCTCTTCTGAGCTTTGCAGCACGACCACCGCATCTTCCTGTGGCACAGACTGACAGGCAAGCCGGAAGCCCCGCTGTAACTGCATCGCTGAAAGTTTTTTCTGTTCTGCTGCTGTCCCTTTCGTACTGCCTTCTTCATACTGCACCAGACATTTGCCGCAACTGCCATTGCCGTTGCATGGCGCATCCAGATAGATCTGATCTTCCCGCAGTAACTCCAGAAGTGTTTTCTTTTGTTTTTCCTCAAATATAACCCGTCCGACTACGCTGCCAGACTGCGTTTTGACTGTAATGATCATGGGGGCTCCGTTTCCTTCTTACTTCAATGTCCGCTTTTTCATTCCGAATGTTCGCTTTTTTAAGCATACCATACCTCCATTTTTTTTCAAACAAAATCCACTTTTTATTTTTGCCGGTCTGGTTTATCATAAGACTGACAACTTTTTGAAAGGATGGTATTCTCTATGAAATTAATCTCCTGGAATGTCAACGGGCTCCGCGCCTGCATGCAGAAAGGATTTATGGATGTTTTTCACGAGATGGATGCAGATTTCTTCTGTATCCAGGAATCAAAATTACAGGAAGGTCAGATCTCGCTTGACCTTCCCGGCTATCACCAGTTCTGGAACTATGCCGAAAAGAAAGGTTACTCCGGCACTGCCATTTTCGCCAAAGAAGAACCGCTTCATGTAAGCTATGGCATCGGAATCCCGGAACACGATAAGGAAGGTCGTGTCATCACCTTAGAGTATGACAACTTTTTCCTGGTTACCTGCTACACCCCGAACTCCCAGAACGAGCTGGCAAGGCTCCCTTACCGCATGACCTGGGAAGATGCGTTTTTATCCTATTTGAAATCACTGGATGAAAAAAAGCCTGTGATCCTCTGTGGCGATCTGAATGTTGCCCACAAAGAGATCGATCTGAAGAATCCGAAAACCAACCGCAAAAATGCGGGATTTTCAGATGAAGAACGGGAAAAGATGACCACGCTTTTAGCTAGTGGTTTTACCGATACGTTCCGGTATTTCTATCCGGACACGGAGCAGGTCTATTCCTGGTGGTCTTACCGTTTCAAGGCAAGAGAAAAGAATGCCGGATGGCGTATTGACTATTTTATTACCTCAGAACGCTTAAACGGGCAGCTTCTGGACGCAAAGATCCACACGGATATTTTCGGTTCCGACCACTGCCCGGTAGAACTTCTTATGAAATAGCATTTTTCAGCTGATCCAATGCCTGCTTTAGCGTACTGCGGGGGCAGGCAATATTGATCCGCTCAAATCCTCTTTCCTCCGGTCCGAATACCGTACCACGGTCCAGCCAGAGTTTTGCTTTCTTTACGACCAGCTCTTCCAGTTCTTTTTCTGCCAGTCCAAGTCCACGAAAATCAAGCCATAACAGATACGTTCCCTCCGGCTCGATCAACCGGATCTGTGGAATGTTTTCTTTTAAATATTCCCGGACAAACTTCAGATTTTCATACAGATACGCTTTTAACTCAGTTACCCATTCATCGCCGTGCTCGTAAGCCGCCTGTGTTGCCACCAGTCCCATGATGCCGACCTGACTGTAGCCGGTCCTCGTCACTGCCGACTCAAACGCACGGCGCAGTTTCTCATTCGGGATCAGGATATTGGAGATCTGCAGTCCCGCAAGGTTAAATGTCTTACTCGGCGCGGTACAGATGACACACTGATTTTCGTATGCTTCTCCTAAAGATGCAAAAACATGATGCGTATGTCCCGGATAGGTAAAATCACTGTGGATCTCATCACTTAATACAATTACCTGATGTCTGATACAGATATCCCCGAGTTTCTTTAACTCCCACTCTTCAAACACTCTGCCCACCGGATTGTGCGGACTGCATAACAAAAACAGTTTTACATGATGTTCCACGATCTTCTGCTCAAAATCCTCAAAATCGATCTCATAATGTCCGTTTCTCTCCTGCAATGGATTGTTGACCAGTTTGCGTTTATTCTCCCGGATCATCTGTCCAAACGGATAGTATACCGGCTGCTGGATCAGCACCGCATCCCCCTCATTGGTATAGGCTGCCACTGCTGCCGCGATCGCATATACGACCCCCGGTGTCTTGATCAGCCATTCCTTTTTGATCTCCCATCCGAAGTGCCTTGCATACCAGCCCTGCACAGCGGCAAAATAATCCTCTTTCCCGTCACTGTAGCCAAAGATCCCATGGGAAACGACTTCCTGCAAACGGCTTCTGATCTCCGGCAGGGTCTGAAAATCCATATCTGCCACCCACAGTGGCAGGACATCTTCTTCCATGCCACGCTCTGTTTTAAAGTCATATTTCAAGCAGTTGGTGTGATTGCGGTCAATCACTGTATCAAAATCATATTTCATCTTTTCTCTTTCCTTTAATTCATATCAAATTAGTATGATATTACCATCTTCTAAAATGCCTGTCA
This sequence comes from Roseburia sp., assembly GCA_050874505.1. Lineage (GTDB taxonomy): Bacteria > Bacillota > Clostridia > Lachnospirales > Lachnospiraceae > Roseburia. Next base: position 11,240 of record JBNMKU010000062.1, read on the forward strand.
ACCTGCATTGCATATTTCCTACTTTTATATTATAATAAATTATTCTATCGGTTACATCATTACAAAAGAGGCGAGGTTCATATCACGGATGAGCGGACAAACAACACGGATTCGTTATATTGATATTATGAAAGGAATTACCATTCTTCTGGTTATGGTCGGGCACTATTTCAACAATCGTCTGGTATCCACTTTTATCTGGTCCTTTCATATGTCTTTATTTCTGTTTATCAGTGGATATTTTTTCCGCGATCTGCCTATTCGGCAGCGCCTCCACAAGGCTTCGGTTTCTATTTTACTCCCCTATTGGATCACTATTTTTGCCATGTCTGTACTGGAGGGCATTTATTTTCTGATCCAGAATCATCTGGGCTTTGAATCTGTTTCCATCCTTCGGATGGTTGCCAAAAGGATTGTTTCCGGTTTCTTTGTTTTTGCTTCGGATTTTGGTGTTCCGTTCAAGCCGGAACATATTCCAACTGTCTATGCCTTATGGTTTCTCGGTGCTCTGTTTGTCGGAGAAATCTATCTGGCGCTTCTGCTCAAATTAAAAAACGTTTACCTGCGGCTTATCATTCTCCTTTATGCAGTGTTTTTCTCCAAGTGGCTTATTACCTGGACTTTTATTCCGCTCGGACTTCACTACGGAACTGTCTTTGCCGCCTGGTTATATGTTGGCTACCTGTATCGGAATGACCCAAAATTTATCGTCACTCCTGTTGCTGAAAAAGTTCTGATCCTTTTGTGGTTTATCATTGCCCTGTTTGAATATAAGGCAGACTATCGCTTTGATATCAACCAGTTCCAGTATTCTTTCTACGGATTTGAACTGCTGTCTGCCTTTGGCGGTATCCTCTTTATCAAACGCATCAGCCAGTGGATGGAGCGATTTTGTCCGTTCCTTACGAATTTTTTTACCTATATCGGCTCCAAAACGATCTGGATCTTATGTGTCCATGCAACCGATCAGGCTTTGCTTTCGCATTTTATCCATTCCATCCCGGTTTCGACCAGAGTTCTGATGCCATGCCGTTTTCTCTTGGATCTGGTTCTTGCGCTGCTGTTAAACAGGGGGTGGAGAGGTGTTCGGATGCACTTACAGAATCATTCATAAAAAGACAAGGATAATTTTATCCTTCAGAAGCGGCTTTTAAAATCGGTGATACACAGTAAGAAAAAGGATACGTCCCTTTTCGGACGTATCCTTTTTTGAATTATTTTCCGTGGTGAATATCACGGACCGGGATATTGGCAACCAGTGCAGGAACGGAACCATTTCCACTCTCTGACTCGGTCTGTGTGATCTGAATATCCAGCCCTTCCGTATCAATATCCATATATTTGGAAATAACCTGAATGATCTCATTTTTGATCTGTTCCATCATCTCCGGGGAACAGCTTGCCCGATCGGACACCAGCAAAAGCTTTAAACGGTCTTTTGCCACATCACCCGAGCTCTTCTTTTTGAATAAATCCATTAATCCCATGAGCTGCTTCCTCCTTAGTTTTTCTTGAACAGGTCTTTTATCTTAGAAAATACTCCTGTCTTTCCTTCTAAATCAAGGAATGGCACTTCTTCTCCCATAATACGATGGCAGATATTCTCATAAGCTTTTCCAGCCAGGCAGTCAGAACCTACTAACGGCTCACCCTGATTTGTAGAAATTACGATATGCTCGTCATCCGGAACTGCTCCGATCAGGTTTACGGCAAGGATATCGCAGACATCGTTGACGTTCATCATATCGCCGCGTTTTACCATGTCCATACGAAGCCTGTTGACGATCAGATCGATCTTCTTTACTTCGTTTGCCTCGAGAAGTCCGATGATACGGTCTGCATCACGGATTGCAGAAACCTCCGGTGTGGTTACAACCAGTGCGCGGTCTGCTCCGGCAATGGCATTTTTAAAACCCTGCTCGATACCAGCCGGACAATCCAGTAAGATATAGTCAAATTCCTGTTTCAGTTCTTCGATCAGTGCCTGCATCTGCTCCGGGCTTACTGCTGTCTTATCTCTGGTCTGTGCAGACGGAAGGAGATATAACTCCGGATATTTTTTATCTTTGATCAATGCCTGTTTGATGCGGCAGTTTCCTTCGATAACATCGACTAAGTTGTATACGATACGGTTTTCAAGTCCCATAACCACGTCTAAGTTACGCAGACCGATATCGGTATCGATCAGTACAACTTTCTTATTTAACTGCGCAAGACCGGTTCCCACATTTGCAGTTGTGGTGGTTTTACCGACTCCGCCCTTTCCGGATGTAACTACAATTACTTCGCTCATGTTTTTTCATTCCTCCTGCTGTTAAATATCACTTAATAACTCTTTCGTCAACGGTTCAATGCAGATTGTACCGTCTTTGGTATATGCGATCTGCGGATTTGAAGCAGTTTCTTTTACTTTTTTCTTCCGTCGTTTTCTGCCAAAGGTCTTATCCGGACTCTTGGCGATCACGCTTCCGATGCGTATCTGGATCGGATCCATGTCAAGTGCGACAATAAACGCGCTGTCATCTCCGGCTGTTCCGGCATAGACATTACCTTTTACCGCACCCAAGA
>JBNMKU010000063.1:0-13763 GCA_050874505.1 Roseburia sp.
AATCCTGCACCATTCGTTATGGAGCTTCCTGCATATCACTGGCCAACCGTTGGAAACGTACTTAGAAGTATGTGGGAGCGTGGCTGGTCCTTCATCAAAAAAGCAGGTACCATCATCTTATTATCTACTATCATCTTATGGTTCTTAATGAGCTTTGGATGGGAGAGCGGAAGCTTTGGAATGGTAGAAGAGTTAAATAACTCTATCCTTTCTAAGATCGGCAGTGCAATCGCATGGATCTTCGCACCACTTGGCTGGACCAACTTAGGCGAAGGCTGGAAGATGGCAGTAGCAGCAATCACAGGTTTAATTGCAAAAGAAAACGTAGTAGCAACCTTTGGTATGTTATATGGTTTTGCAGAAGTTGCAGAAGATGGTTCCGAGATCTGGGGCAACCTGGCAGCGGCTATGACACCGGTTGCAGCATATGGCTTCTTAGTATTTAACTTATTATGTGCACCATGTTTCGCAGCAATGGGTGCGATCAAACGTGAGATGAACAACGCAAAATGGTTCTGGTTTGCAATCGGCTATCAGTGTGGATTAGCATATGTTGTTTCCTTATGTATCTATCAGATCGGTACATTAATTACAACAGGCTCCTTCAGAATTGGAACAGTTGTTGCATTCCTTCTTGTGATCGGATTTATTTATCTGTTATTCCGTCCTTACAAGGAAAGCGAAGAGTTAAAAGTAAATGTAAAAGGCATGGCAGGTGCCAGATAAGCATCTGTGACACATCAGCCTGCATCACCCGATGCAGGCTGATAAAAAAAGGAGGCATTTTTATGGGAACAGTTGTTGTAGGTTTAGGTTTGGCAGCAATCGTGGCACTTATCATCCGCAGCATGGTTCGGGCAAAGAAAAATGGAAAATCCTTACAATGTGGGGGAGATTGTAGTCACTGTGGCGGACATTGCAGCTAGGAGGTGGGATCTTGTTACAGAAACAGACAGAAAAAGAGAGCAGAAAACACGATTCCCGAAATTATCACAGGACACAGATGCAGAAAGAAATGATCATAGAGCGTCTGCGAGAGAGAGGATGCAGGATCACCAAACAGCGTCTGATGCTGTTGGATATCATATTAGAGCAGGAATGTTCCTGCTGTAAAGAAATTTATTATAAAGCATCAAAAGAAGATGAAAAAATCGGACCGGCAACGGTCTATCGTATGGTCAATACATTAGAAGAGATCGGTGCAATCAGTCGAAAAAATATGTATAAGATCGCCTGTGGAGAGGCGTGTGAGATAGAAGATGCCTGTCAGGTAGAATTAAGCGATGATACCATCTGCAAACTATCTGCACAGATGTGGAACAGTGTCATACGGGCAGGATTAAAAGCCTGTGGATATATTGAGAATCAGGAAATAAAGAATGTGGTTGTAAAGCCATGTGAATGTGAATAAAACAAAAAACTGTCGAATAATAGATTGTATGTTTGGCGGACATAGCTATTATGATGAATTACAAAATGCGTAAATTCAGATCTGGAATTTGCGCATTTTTACTATCAAAGAAAGTGGAACAGAATGGAAAAGAACAGAGAAAACGGGGCGAGAGAAGCAAAGATCCGGGCAAAGCGGGAGCAGGAAAAGAAAACCGTAACTTCCATGATAGAGATCTACTGTCATGGGATGCACAAAACGAAAAAGGGCGAACTGTGTGAGACATGTGAAGCATTGCGGGCGTATGCCGATGCACGGACAGAGCACTGTCCTTTTATGGAAACAAAGACATTCTGCAGTGCATGCAGTGTACACTGCTATGCCGGCGAAAAGCAGAAACAGATGAAAGAAGTGATGCGTTACGCGGGACCGAGGATGCTCTGTGTGCATCCGTATCTTACCGTAAAACACGGTGCGGTTACCTTACGCAATAAGCGGGCAAAAAAGAAAATGGAAAAAGGAGTAGGGAACAATGTTTCATAAACGCCTGATGAAAGAATTTAAAGAGAACCAGAAATACGTTGCAGGAATGGTCATCACGCAGTGGGTATCGCTTTTGTGTAATGTCTGTCTGATGCTTGCGGTCGCAGGTGTGATCGAGAGTGTATTTGTAAGAAACCGGGAATTTTACTTAAGTGATGTGGTACCGCTTTTGGTCACATTGATCTTTGTGATCTTAATAAGAATGGCAATGACAACGTTAAATACCAGACTATCCTTCCAGGCATCTTCGAAAGTAAAACTGAAATTAAGAGAACGCATTTATGAAAAACTGATGCAGCTTGGCAGTAATTACCGGGACGTGGCACCGACCTCAGAAGTGGTGCAGATCTCGACCGAGGGAGTCGATCAGCTTGAAATCTATTTCGGAAAATATGTACCGCAGTTTTTCTACAGTTTACTGGCACCCATCACATTGTTTGTGGTCGTCGGTACGATGAATTTAAAAACGGCAGTGGTACTGTTTTTATGCGTGCCACTGATCCCGATCTCTATCGTGGCAGTGCAGAAATTTGCAAAAAAACTGCTGGCAAAATACTGGGGCAGCTATACAGAACTGGGCGATTCTTTTCTGGAAAATTTACAGGGACTTACCACGTTAAAGATCTATCAGGCGGATGAGCGGTATGCTAAGAAGATGGATGAAGAGGCAGAGCAGTTCCGGAAAGTCACGATGCGTGTTCTGATCATGCAGTTAAATTCCATCAGCGTTATGGATCTGGTGGCATATGGCGGGGCAGGACTTGGTATCATCTTAGCAGTGCAGGAACTTGGAAAAGGAACGATCTCCATGGCACAGTGCTTCTTTATCATTATGATCTCGGCAGAATTTTTCCTGCCGCTGCGATTGCTTGGCTCATTTTTCCATATTGCAATGAATGGAAATGTGGCAGCCGACAAGATCTTTCACCTGCTGGATGCTCCGGTACCGGCAGATGGAACGGTAACGGAAGTTTTGGATGATACGATCACGTTTTCAGATGTCCATTTCTCCTATGAACCGGGAAAACAGGTCTTAAAGGGAATTGACTTTACCGCAGAAAAAGGAAAACTTACGGCACTGGTGGGCGTTTCCGGCTGCGGAAAAAGTACAACGGCATCCCTTCTTCTGGGAGAACAGCGCAAAAAAGAGGACGGGCTGTATCAGGGCATGGTTACGATCGGAAATGTGCCGGTCGAGGCGATCGTACACCATACACTTACCACCAAGATCACACGAGTGCGGCATGACAGCTACCTGTTTGCGGGAACGGTGGAAGAAAATTTAAAAATGGGAAAGCCCGATGCAACCAAAGAGGAGATGGAAGCAGCATTAAAGCGGGTCGAACTTTACGATACGATCATGGAAAAAGGCGGTCTTTCGATGCAGCTTAGTGAAAAAGCGGCGAACCTGTCCGGCGGACAGAAGCAGCGTCTTGCGCTTGCAAGGGCAATTTTACATGACAGTGATATCTATATTTTTGATGAGGCAACATCAAATATTGATGTGGAGAGTGAGAACAAGATCATGGAGGTCATCCATGAAATGGCAAAACAAAAGACCGTACTTTTGATCTCACATCGTCTTGCCAATGTTGTGGATGCAGATGCCATCTATGTGATGCGGGATGGCGTGATGGCAGAGCAGGGAAAACATGAGAGCCTGATGGCGGAACATGGGTATTATTATGATCTGTTCATGACACAGCAGGAACTGGAACGATACACGAAGGAGGCAAACTAGAATGGGAGCAACGACAAAAAAGACCAGAAGCGGCATACAGGTAATGGCGGGGCTGATCGGGATGATAAAGCCATTGCTTCCAGTGATGGCAGTGGCGATCTTTATGGGCTGCGTGGGCAATCTGATGGCGACATTTATCACAGTATTTGGCGGCTACGCACTGCTGACTTCGGCATCTTTGTATGCAGGAAATCTGAAAGTTTATATGATACTGATCCTGGCATTTGCCGTGTTGCGCGGTATTCTGCGCTATGCGGAGCAGGCAAGCAATCATTACATTGCATTTAAGCTTCTGGCGCAGATCAGACATAAGGTATTTGCAGCACTGCGCAGACTGTGTCCGGCGAAACTGGATGGAAGCAGGAGCGGTAATCTGATCTCCATTATCACAAGCGATATCGAGTTACTCGAAGTATTTTATGCACACACGATCTCGCCGATCGCGATCGCAGTGATCACGTCCGTATTTATGACCATATTTATCGGAAAGGTGCATCCGGCACTTGGCGCATTGGCGTGCCTTTTTTATCTGATCGTTGGAGCAGTCATTCCGGTATGTAATGGAAGAGCAGGAAGCAGTTTAGGACAGGAATACCGGAAGAATTTTGGCGGACTCAATACGACTGTGCTTGACAATCTCTATGGACTGGATGAGATACTTCAGTATCAGAGAGAAGAAGAGAGACTTTCTTCCATGCGCAGACAGAATAAGAAACTGGAGCAGACCAATGAAAGTTTAAAAAAGAAAGAGAATACACAGCGCGTGGTAACCGATGCCGTGATCCTTTTTGCCGGCATTGCAATGACTGTGCTTGCTGCTTACCTGTGGAGTAAGGGCCTGGTTCCAGCAGAACAGATCGTGGTTGTTGTGATAGGGGTGATGAGTTCCTTTGGACCGACCGCAGCACTGTCTTCCCTGTCAAATAACTTAAATCAGACTCTGGCGAGTGGCAACCGAGTCCTTGATATCTTAGAGGAAGAGCCGGTTGTCTGGGATGTAACAGGCGGAGTGGAATGTCCGAAAGAAGATATTGCCTGTGAACATGTGACATTTTCCTATCCGGAGGGAGAAAATATCTTATCAGATTTTAATGCGGTATTTGAAAAAAATAAGATTCATGGTATTCTTGGTAAGAGTGGTTGCGGAAAATCAACCCTGTTAAAATTGCTGATGCGTTTTTATGAGACAGAAAGCGGAACAATCTCTTATGGTAAAACGGAGATATCCGGGATCAATACAAAATCTCTGCGAAACGGGATTTCCTATGTGACACAGGAGACCTTCCTGTTTCAGGATACGATCGAAAACAATATCAAAGTTGCAAAGGAAGATGCGACAAGGGAAGAGGTCATTGCCGCTGCAAAGAAAGCCTCCATCCATGAATTTATCGAATCACTTCCAAATGGCTATGATACAAAGCTAAGTGAACTTGGAACCTCAGTTTCCGGTGGAGAGAAGCAGCGGATCGGGATCGCGCGTGCATTTTTACACGATGCGGAATTTATTTTTCTGGATGAGCCGACCAGCAATATCGACAGTCTGAACGAAGGTATGATCTTAAGAAGTTTAGAGCAGGAAAAACAGGGCAGGACCGTTCTTTTGGTTTCCCACCGGAGATCCACGATGGGGATCTGTGATGACGTGACCGCTATGGGATAACAGTATCATTACAGGGAGGAGCCTTTAGGATGAAGGGACTGGAAAAACATATTATAGATACCATAAAAGAGTGGCAGATTAAGATTGGCTACCGGGAGGGTGAGATGAAGCTTTATTACCCTGGCAGCACTTTGATCGAACTATTAGATCTGCCGGAGGATATTGGCGAAGATGGGCTGCATCAGGCATTGGATGATTTTTTTAAGTGGGAAGAACCCTCATTGGGGAAGATAACGATTTCCGGTAATATGGAACGCTATTGTCTGACCATCCCGAAAGAGGGATGCGCCTATGTGGCAGAGCAGGTAGAAGATCCGGTCTTTTTAAAGCGTTTTCTTGCAGTTATTACAGATAAAAAAGCCACGATGGAACAGGTCAGGACATGTTTTCTTACCTATGCAAAAGAGTGTAATCTGACATTGCACGAAGAAGATGAGTCGGGAGAGGAACTTGGACATGTCTTTTATTTTGAAGGAGAGACAGAGGAGACCTATGTTTACTGTGTGGAGCAGGATGAGTTTGGGATCACGTATCACAGATTTACCTGGCAGGATTTTAAAAGATTATAAAAAAGAAACAGCAAAAGGGTTGACAGATCAATCCTTTTGTTTTAATCTATATATGAACAGATATTCATATGATAATATGAATGGATGAAAAAACATTGAAATGATGCGGAGGTGACAATTTGGCATTAGAAGATGTAGAACACTGTGAAGACTTTTGTGTTCATACAGACAGAATAAAAAAGGTAAATGAAAAGATGCCGGATGAGGATGAGCTGTATGATATCGCAGAGCTGTTTAAGGTATTTGGGGACTCCACCAGGATCCGTATCTTATATGTTTTGTTCGAATCCGAACTTTGTGTCTGTGATCTGGCAGAAACCCTGCATATGAATCAGTCGGCAGTGTCTCACCAGTTAAAGATCTTAAAACAGGCAAAACTCGTGTCTGGACGAAGAGAGGGCAAATCGGTCTTTTATTCCTTAGCGGATGACCATGTCAGAGCCATCATCGACCAGGGACGTGAGCATATAGAAGAATGAAATTCTTCTATCATAAAATCTGGTCTTACTACAACCCGCACACAGGCGTGGGAGACCAGCTGGAATACGCATTCTGTGGACATTTCAGAAAACAAAAAATAATAAAATAAAGGAATGTGTGCAGAGAAGGAGCTTATCATGAAAAAGAAATTCAAATTAGAAGATTTAGACTGTGCAAACTGCGCTGCAAAAATGGAAGATGCGATCAAAAAGATCCCGGGTGTCAATGATGCAAGTGTAAGCTTTATGACACAGAAGATGATGGTGGATGCAGAAGATGAAAAATTTGATGCCATCATGGATGAAGTCGAAAAAGTATGTGCAAAGGTAGAGCCGGATTGTAAGATCTTAAGGTAAATGCGTATGAATAAGAAACAGAAAAAAATGCTGGTGCGTATCATCATTACCTTTGTGATCTTTGCAGGTCTGATGATATGCGAACACACAGGAGTGCTGGATGCAGTACATCCACCAATTTTATTGTTTGTGATCTATCTGATCCCGTACCTTATCATTGGATATGATATCATATGGAAAGCAGCACGAAACATCAGCCATGGACAGGTGTTTGATGAAAACTTCCTGATGATGGTAGCAACATTTGGTGCATTTGGGGTAAAAGAATATTCCGAGGCAGTAGCAGTTATGCTGTTCTATCAGGTGGGAGAACTGTTCCAGGGATATGCCGTTGGCAAATCCAGACAGTCGATTTCTGACATGATGGACATCTGTCCGGAATATGCCAATATCGAGGAAGATGGAACTTTAACCCAGGTAGACCCGGATGACGTTGAAGTAGGAACGATCATCGTGGTAAAACCGGGTGAGCGTATTCCGTTAGATGGTATTGTAACCGAGGGTGAGTCGATGATCGATACCGCAGCACTGACCGGTGAGTCCGTACCGCGTAAAGCGCAGGTTGGAGATGAGATCATCAGTGGATGTGTCAATGGAAGCGGTACATTAAAAGTACAGGTGACTAAGGCATTTGATGACTCGACGGTTGCCAAGATCCTGGAACTGGTGGAAAATGCAAGCAGCAAGAAAGCCAAAGTCGAGAACTTTATCACCCGTTTTGCAAAATACTACACACCGGTTGTTACGATCGGGGCAGTCATCCTTGCGATCGTACCGCCACTGATCCTTGGTGGTGGATTCGGAGAATGGATCCAGAGGGCATGTATTTTCCTTGTTATCTCCTGTCCATGTGCACTTGTGATCTCTGTTCCACTGGGATTTTTCGGAGGCATCGGTGCAGCATCCAGGATCGGTGTTTTAGTAAAGGGAAGCAACTACTTGGAGGCAGTTGCCGAGATGGACACCATCGTTTTTGATAAGACAGGAACCCTGACGAAGGGCGAGTTTAAAGTTTCCGAGATCATACCGGATACCGCAGGCGGCATGGATCAGGCAACGTTGCTTGAACTGGCAGCATACGGAGAGGGATATTCCAATCATCCGATCGCCAATTCCATCCGTGAGGCATATGGAAAACCACTTTCCATGGAACGTGTGACAAATGCAGAAGAGGTAGCCGGACATGGAATCCATGCCATGATCGATGGCAGAGAGGTTTACCTTGGAAATGCAAAGCTGATGAAGGCACAGCAGATCCCGTTTACGGAGACAAGAAGTGCCGGAACAATCGTATATCTTGCCTGTGATGGAGCTTTTGCCGGAACGATCGTGATCTCCGATACCATCAAAGAGGGAGCGAAGGAAGCAATCGCCGAGATGAAACGGGTCGGCGTAAAAAAATGTGTGATGCTGACCGGAGACCGGGAGGCAGCTGCACAGGCAGTTGCTGACACACTCGGACTGGATGAGGTACATGCAGAATTACTTCCTGCGGATAAGGTAAGTGAAGTAGAACAGCTGTTAGCAAAAGAGAGCGAAAAAGGAAAACTTGCATTTGTCGGCGACGGCATCAATGATGCACCGGTACTGACCAGAGCAGATATCGGTATCGCGATGGGAAGCATGGGTTCCGATGCAGCGATCGAAGCTGCAGATGTTGTTTTGATGGATGATGATGTCAGAAAGATCGCATCCATTGTAAAGATTGCAAGAAAGACCTTAAGGATCGTAAAACAGAACATCGTATTTGCCTTGGCAGTCAAGGCACTGGTATTGATCCTTGGTGCACTTGGTATGGCAAATATGTGGGAAGCCGTATTCGCAGATGTAGGTGTTTCTGTCATTGCAATTTTAAATTCCATGCGCGCACTGAATGAAAAATAAAAAAGAGTGTGTTATAATAGAGCCGCACAAAACACAGACAACGTGTAGAAATGAGGTTCTGACATGGGAAATGATTTTTCACAGGGAAAAATATCACATAATATCATCGTACAGGCGATTCCACTCATTTTAGCGCAGCTTGTCCAGCTGCTCTACAATGTAGTGGATCGCATCTATATCGGGCATCTGCCGGGGGCAGACAGCATGGCACTGACCGGAATTGGACTGGCATTTCCGCTGACGACACTGATCGCAGCATTTACCAATCTGTTCGGGATGGGAGGTGCTCCGCTGTTTGCCATCGCAAGAGGTGCAAAAGAAGAGGAACGCGCAGAAAAGATCATGGGAAATACCTTTTCACTTCTGCTTGGTTCCTCTATCATTTTGTTTGTGGCATCCTATCTGTTACGCAGACCGGTCTTATATCTGTTCGGGGCGAGTGATGCCTCTTACGTGTATGCAGATGCTTATTTGAAAATCTATTTATTTGGAACACCGTTTGTTATGATCTCAACCGGAATGAATGGCTTTATCAATGCGCAGGGCTTTCCGAAGATCGGTATGATGACGACTGCGATCGGTGCGCTGTTAAATCTGATCTTAGATCCATTATTTATTTTTGTTTTTCATATGGGAGTGGCGGGAGCAGCTATTGCAACGGTCATCAGCCAGATCGTATCGGCAGTCTGGGTATTCCGATTCCTGACCGGGAAAAAGGCATTGCTGCATTTGAAAAAGGAGATGTTACCGGTTTCACTTCCTATGACAAAGGATATCGTAAGCCTTGGCTTTGCAGGCTTTATCATGCAGGGAACCAACTGTCTGGTCCAGGTGGCATGCAACACAACATTAAAAACATACGGAGGGGATCTGTATGTGGGTATTATGACGGTCATCAATTCGGTACGAGATATCCTTTCACTTCCGATCAGTGGTCTTACCAGTGGGGCACAGCCGGTACTTGGTTACAATTATGGGGCAAAGGAATATGACAGGGTAAGACAGGGGATCCGTTTTACTGCCATGCTGGGTGTGATCTATACGGTTGCGGCATGGCTGTTTGTCCACCTGGAGCCGGAACTTTTAATCTCCATTTTTACCAGTGATAAGGCAATGATCGAATCCGGAGTCGTGGCATTGCAGATCTATTTCTTTGGGTTTTTCTTCATGGTATTCCAGTTTACCGGGCAGTCCACATTTACGGCACTTGGCTATTCGAAGTATGCGATCTTCTTTTCCCTGCTCCGAAAGGCAATCATCGTAACACCGTTGACGTTGTTACTGCCGCGGTATGGTTTTGGTGTCAATGGCGTTTTTCTGGCAGAACCGATCTCAAATGCGATCGGTGGACTGGCATGTTTTATAACCATGTGGTTCGTGGTGTACCGGAAACTTGGCAGAATGCCGGATAAATGAGAAAAAGTATCATTTTCATCTATTCCATTTTTGAAAAAATAGGTATATGATAACGGTTAGAAAAAACTAACGATAGCTGCGCAAGCGGCGGAAGAGGTGAAAGATATGGCAACAGCAATTATTATTTTAGTACTGGTAGTGATCTGTGTATTTTCCATAAAGAGTTATGTCACAAAACTGTCCCATGGGTGCTGCGGTGGCGGCGGAGATACAGAAACAAAGGTCAAAGTGGCAGACACAGACGAGACAAATTATCCATATAAAAAACGGGTTGGCATTGAGGGCATGACCTGCAATAACTGTAAGATGCGTGTGGAGAACACATTCAACCAGATGGAGGGAACCTGGGCAAGCGTTGACTTAAAGAAAAAAGAGATGCTGCTCCGCACCAAGACTCCGATGGACGAGGCAGATATCCGTATCCCGATCGCCAAATTAGGGTATACGATGACAGAGATCAAAGAGGCATAACGCAGCTGTTCGGATACTGCTAAGATACGGCAAAATCACAGAAAAAGAAAAGCGCAAATGGTATAATCGAGACAATTTCCAGAAGAGAACGGAAAAATTTACTTTAGAATACCAAATGGTATTCAGATGGGAGGAAATATGTTTCAGGATATATTAGCGATTTCAATGGGGGGTGTCGTGATCTTGGCAGGGGTCTGGGTATGGTGGCTGGATCATGGTAAAGGAAGGAAAAATTGATAAACTTTATCAATTACAAAAAAATACTGGAAAAATGAAAAGCAACTTGCTATAATGCGAGGTAAACCATATGAAAAAGCATACGGAAAGGAGAAAAAGGAATGAAATTTAGTGACATTGATTGGAAGAAAACAGGAATTTTTGCAGCAGGCGTTGCATTTGGTACAGCAGGTATCAAAGTACTTTCCAGCAAAGATGCTAAGAAGGTTTACACAAGCGTTACAGCAGCAGCGTTACGTGCAAAAGACTGTGTGATGAAAGTTGCAAGCACCGTGCAGGAGAATGCAGAGGATATCTACGAGGGTGCCAAAAATATTAACGAAGAGAGAGCTGCAGCAGCAGAGGCAGCCGCTTATGCAGATACTTCCGAAGAAACGGAAGAGACCGCAGAAACAACAGAAGAATAAGAAAAATGAAAGACACCTGTGGAAAACGCAGGTGTTTTCCATATGGAAAGAGGCAGATTATGAAATTTATAATCAAACACGAAACAAAAGGCAGAATGCGTATCCATGTGTGCCAGTATCGGATGAGTTATTCACAGGCAGACACCCTGCTTTATTTTTTGCACAATCATAAATTTATTACATTTGCCAAGGTCTATGAAAGAACTGCGGATGCAGTCATTTCCTATGTGGGGGACCGTGAGCAGATAATTAAGGATTTGCAGGCATTCTCCTATGAAAAGGTAGAACTTCCAGCGGGACTGTTAGAGAGTTCAGGAAGAGAATTAAATGCCAATTATCAGGAAAAACTCGTCTTGCGCGTGGTACGCCGTTATGCAGGAAAACTGATCATCCCTGCACCGATCCGTTACTGTATCACGACAGTAAAATCGTTCCGTTATCTCTATAAGGGACTTGTCACATTGTGGCACCGTAAACTGGAAGTGCCGGTACTGGATGCAACCGCGATCGGGGTTTCCATCTTAAGGCGAGACTTTGAGACGGCAGGTTCCGTGATGTTCTTACTGGGCATCGGCGAACTGTTGGAAGAGTGGACCCACAAGAAATCCGTAGATGATCTGGCACGAAGCCTGTCCTTAAATGTAGGAAAAGTCTGGTTAAAACAGGAGGACGGACAGGAAGTCTTAATATCTGCAGCCGATGTCAGAAAAGGCGATAAAGTTGTCGTACATATGGGAAATGTCATCCCGTTTGACGGAGTTGTCGTTGAGGGAGAAGCCATGGTAAATCAGGCATCTCTGACCGGAGAATCCGTTCCGGTACAGAAGACAGATGGAGTAACTGTCTATGCGGGAACGGTTGTAGAGGAAGGTGAAGTGACAGTTCTTGTCAATGCAGTCGGAGGAGCAAGCCGTTATGAAAAGATTGCTGCAATGATCGAAGAGACCGAGAAATTGAAATCTTCCGTAGAGGGCAAGGCAGAACATTTAGCAGACCGTCTGGTTCCATACAGCTTAGGTGGAACAGCACTTGTCTGGCTGCTTACCAGAAATACGACAAGGGCATTATCTGTCCTGATGGTCGATTTCTCCTGCGCTTTAAAACTAGCCATGCCGATCTCTGTACTTTCTGCGATCCGTGAGGCAGGACTTTACCATATTACGGTCAAGGGAGGAAAATACTTAGAGGCAGTGGCAGATGCGGACACCATCGTCTTTGATAAGACAGGAACTTTGACCAAGGCGCAGCCAACTGTCGTAGATGTATATTCTTTCAACGGGGACAGCCCGGACGAGCTATTGCGTGTGGCTGCATGTATGGAGGAACACTTCCCACATTCCATGGCAAAAGCTGTCGTGGATGCTGCACAGAAAAAACAGCTTGACCATGAAGAAATGCACACAAAAGTAGAGTATCTGGTCGCACATGGTATCTCTACCACGATCAATGGCAAACGTGCCATCATCGGAAGCTATCATTTTGTATTTGAAGATGAAAAATGCGTGATCCCGGAGGATCAGAAAGAGAAATTTGAGTCACTTCCAAAAGAATATTCTCACCTGTATCTTGCAATCGAAAACCGTCTTGCAGCAGTGATCTGCATTGAGGATCCACTGCGTGAAGAGGCAGAAGCAGTTGTCAACTCGCTTCGACGGGCTGGCATTTCCAAGATCGTAATGATGACAGGAGACAGTGAGCGGACAGCGGCAGCGATCGCAGCAAAAGTCGGTGTGGATGAATATTATTCCGAGGTACTGCCGGAGGATAAGGCAGGATTTGTGGAGAAAGAAAAAGCGGCCGGCAGAAAAGTCATTATGATCGGAGATGGGATCAACGATTCACCGGCACTTTCCGCAGCCAATGTCGGAATTGCGATCAGCGACGGAGCAGAGATCGCAAGAGAGATCGCTGATATTACGATCGGAGCAGATGATCTGTACCAGATCGTGACATTAAAACTGATCAGTGACAGCCTGATGAAGCGGATCCATAAGAATTACCGCAATATTGTCGGATTTAATTCCGGTCTGATCGCACTTGGCGTTGCAGGAGTGATCGCACCGACCACATCCGCACTGTTACATAATACATCGACCCTGCTCATCAGCTTAAAGAGCATGCAGAATTTACTTTCCTAGAGCAGGGAACACACATTTTTATTGGCATGATCTATAGAATAGGGTTGTACGTTTTGCGTGCAGCCCTATTGTCATAAAAAACACATTTCTCAATAAAAAAACATGTTTCTCAATAAAAACATCAAAACCTCTTGAAATTCCATACAAATATTATATAATGTCTTAGATGGTTAAAAAATTAACAAGAGAAGTGAGCGAGGTAAAAACACGATGTATGCTGATGAAAATGTGATAAGAATCAAACATGACGTGCTCTATGAAGTGGCAAAACTGGCATTTGCGGGCGAATTAGATGCCAAGAGAGACCACATAGCACTGGAATTAATTCCAGGACCGACACCACAGTTCCGTTGTTGTATTTATAAAGAGAGAGAGATCATCCGTCAGAGAGTAAGACTGGCAGAAGGCAAAGCACCTGGTATCCATGATGATGGCAATGTCATCCAGGTTATCAGTTCTGCATGTGAGGAT
>JBNMKU010000064.1:0-13532 GCA_050874505.1 Roseburia sp.
GCGTGAACGGGATCAGATCTGTCCGAGCCGGGATAATTCCGGACACGGAACGCATGTGGCTGGGATCGCAGCAGGAAATGGAAGGGCATCGATGGGACGATACCGAGGAGTTGCATTTTTGAGCAATCTTCTGATCGTAAAACTCGGAACACAGAAAGAGGGAGGTTTTCCGAGAACAACAGAACTGATGCAGGCGGTAGATTACTGCATCCGAACGGCACAGGAACTTGGGCGACCGCTGGCGATCAATCTGAGTTTTGGAAATAACTATGGTTCCCATTCCGGGACGTCTCTGATCGAAACATTTTTAAATGGTATGGCAGACCGCTGGCGCACTTCTGTTGTGATCGGAAGTGGAAATGAGGGTGTGGCGGCGATCCATACGTCAGGAAGACTGCAGGAGGGCAGGGAAGAAGAGGTAGAACTCTCCGTCGGTGCTTATGAGACAGGGCTTAATCTTCAGATCTGGAAATCCTATGCGGATGAGATCGCAGTTTCCCTGGTGCATCCGAATGGAACCGTCATTGGACCGATCAGAAGCCAGCAGGGGATCCAGCGGTTTCAGATACAAAATACGCAGATCCTGCTCTATTATGGCATGCCGAGTCCCTACAGCAGGGATCAGGAGATCTATTTTGAATTTTTACCGGCGGGGGACTATCTGGACAGTGGCGTTTTTTCCATCCGGCTTATGCCGCAGAAGATCGTATGGGGGCAGTACGATATGTGGCTTCCGGCAGGCGGTGTGTTAAATGCCGGGACCGGATTTTTATATCCGACTGAGCAGACAACACTGACGATCCCTTCTACCGCAGAAAAAGTGATCACAGTGGCGGCATATGATGCGCTTTATGGAGAACTTGCCGCTTTTTCGGGAAGAGGCTATACCAGAGAGACGAACCAGGTCAAACCGGATCTTGCCGCTCCCGGCGTGGAGATCACATCCTGTGCACCAGGAGGTGGCTATGTGACCCGCAGTGGGACTTCGATGGCAACGCCGTTTGTGACCGGGGGAGCGGCACTTCTGATGGAATGGGGGATCGTGGCGGGAAATGACCCTTATCTCTATGGCGAAAAGTTGAAGGCGTATCTGATCCGCGGGGCGCGCCATCTGCCGATCTTACCGGTTTATCCGAATCCGCAGATCGGGTGGGGAACGTTATGTGTGGCGGGGAGTCTGCCGGGTGGTTGAGTGATCAATCCCCCTTTTTGTCTGCAAAAAAGAATATTATCTAATATGACACCGGACAACCGCGCGGCGATCATTTCCAATATGAGTGTGGCGAATGCGTCCCAGGTTACCGTGATGATGGAGCAGTAGACTTTGATTGACGCATCCGGATATTTTTTCTATAATGATACATATGCCCCGTAGGGTATACGGGATCGGATGGAGGATGAAGCAGTATGAAACAGTGTATGGATGCGGATAATCTGCACCGGAGGTTTGCAAAGATCATCGGTCAGGTGCAGGCGATCGACAGGATGGTAGATGAGGATGTTCCGTGCGAAGATATGCTCGCGCAGATCAATGCGGCAAAATCGGCACTGCATAAGGCAGGACAGGTCGTGTTAGAGGGGCACATCAGGCATTGTGTGAGAGATGGCATCGAGCATGGAGATGCAGATAAGACGATCGAGAGCTTTACCAAAGCGGTGGAACGTTTTGCTAATATGAAATAACCCCTTGACAGCCAATACCCCTATAGGTATACTTTTAACCATAAAAATACCTATAGGGGTATATGTATTTACAAAAAATACAGGAAGACAAGGAGAAAATTATGAAAAAAATCATTCAGAAACTGGAAGACTTCCTCGGACTGGGAGGAACCAAAAAAGATATTACCCTGCTGGCAATATCAGGCGTGGCATTATTGCTCAGTATATTTAAAGTAAATATCGTTCCGTTTGATCTGGCATGGGTTGCGATCGTATTGTGCGGCGTGCCAATTATATTGGAAGCATGTATCGGGTTAGTAACAGCGTTTGATATCAAGGCGGATGTGCTTGTTTCAATCGCGCTTATCGCCTCGATTTGTATCGGGGAAGATTTTGCAGCAGGAGAAGTGGCATTTATCATGCAGCTGGGAGGACTCTTAGAAGAACTTACCGTTGCAAAGGCAAGAGCAGGGATTGAAAAACTGGTACATCTGACACCACAGACCGCAAGGCATATTGTGGCAGGAAAAGAGGAGATTATTCCGGCAGAAAAAGTGCAGGTAGGTGATATCCTTCGGGTTCTTCCGGGAGAGACGGTTCCGGTGGACGGCATCATTACGACAGGAGAAACATCAGTCAATCAGGCAGTCATGACAGGAGAATCTCTTCCGGTCGATAAGGCGGCAGGGGATGAGGTGTCTTCCGGCGTGGTCAATCAGTTCGGTTCTTTTGAAATGAAGGCGACCAGAGTGGGAGAGGACAGTTCCATCCAGAGAATGATCCGTCTGGTCCAGTCGGCGGATGCAGGAAAGGCAAAGATCGTGGGGATCGCAGACCGGTTTGCAACCTGGATCGTTGTCATTGCATTGTCGGCAGCAGCTCTGACCTGGTTTTTCAGCGGAGAGATCATCCGGGCTGTCACAATTTTAGTTGTATTTTGTCCATGTGCCCTTGTACTTGCAACACCGACCGCGATCATGGCTGCGATCGGAAATGCGACCAGACATGGTTTTCTGGTAAGAGAAGGCGATGCCTTAGAGCGGCTGGCAGGCGTGTCAAAAATTACATTTGATAAGACCGGTACACTGACCTATGGAACACCAAAGGTTACAGCGGTAAAAAGCGCAAATGGCATGAGCGGGCAGGAGTTATATCAGCTTTGTGCCTCCACGGAACAGTTATCTGAGCACCCGCTTGGAAAGGCAGTGGTAAACTGTTATAAAAAAGAGTACGGCGAGACATTGAGCAGTGTCTGCAATTTCCAGATGTTACCGGGCAGAGGAGTCCATGCAAGCGTAGATGGAAAACAGGTTTATGCGGGAAATATAAAATTAATGCAGGAGTCACAGGTTACATTATCCGAAGAGCTGTTTTTGGAAACAGAGAAAGAATTGAAAAAAGGCTGCACGATGATCTATGTGGCTGTGGATGGTGTGGCCGCAGGCTATCTGGCACTTTCAGATACGATAAGGGAAGAAAGCACAGATATGGTAGACTGCCTGAAGGAGTTAAGTGTAGAGCCGGTATTACTGACCGGAGACCATGAAAATGCGGCATTGTCCATGGCAGAACAGCTCCATATCAATGAGGTTCATGCCGATTGTCTGCCGGCAGACAAACTGGATCATATTGAATCCTATCAGAAAAAGGATGAAAAAGTGTGCATGATCGGAGACGGAATCAACGATGCCCCTGCATTGAAGCGGGCAGATGTCGGAATTGCAATGGGAGGCATCGGAAGCGATATTGCCGTTGATGCGGCAGACATTGTTCTGGTGGATGATGAGGTAAAAGAACTGCCACATCTGATCGCCTTATCCAAACGGATGATGATCACGATCAAATGCAATATGAGTTTTTCCATGGCGTTAAATTTTGTTGCGATCGTGCTTGCGATGACCGGTATTTTAAATCCGGTTGTGGGAGCGTTAGTCCATAACGCAGGCTCTGTTCTGGTCATTATCAATTCCGCATGGCTGTTAAAATGGAAGTTTAGAAAAAGTTTATAAAAATTATTAGCACTCACTATTGACGAGTGCTAATAAAAGTGCTATATTAGGATCAGAACAAAGGAAGGAGAGATGACATATGATGATGCCTAGTATTTTTGGAGAAACTTTTTTAAATGATTTTTTTGATTTCCCGGTATACGATCAGGGAGTAAATGATAAGACCAGTGGACTGATGAAAACAGATATCATGGAAAATGAAAAGGATTATGAAATCGTCATGGATCTGCCGGGGTTCAAAAAAGAAGAGATCAAAGGGGAACTGAAAGATGGTTACCTGATCATCACAGCAGCAAGAGAACAGAAAGAGGAGAAAAAAGACAGCAAAGGCAATTATATCCGCAGGGAGCGTTACCGTGGTAATTGCAGCAGAAGTTTTTATGTAGGTGACTACATGAAACAGGAAGATATCAAGGCGAAGTTCGAAAACGGAACATTGAAGCTGACGGTTCCGAAACAGGAAGCAAGACCGGAAGTGGAGAGAGCAAAATGTATCGCCATTGAAGGATAATATAGAAGACAAAGCAAAGAGGGGCGGTATCGCTCCTCTTTTGCTATGAGGAAAGAACACATTGATTCGTTTGAAAAAAGCTTGGAGGTGATGAGTACCATGACACAGAAAAAGGATTATTATGAAGTGCTTGGTGTGCAAAAGGATGCAGAAGCTTCTGCCATAAAAAAGGCATACCGGAAACTGGCGAAGAAGTACCATCCTGATACCAATGCGGGAAATCCACAGGCTGAGCAGAAATTTAAAGAAGTGACAGAGGCGTATACCATTTTAAGTGACCCGGAAAAGAGAAAACTGTATGATACCTACGGTCCGATGGCATTTGAAGAGGGATTTTCCAAAGAAGCAGCCGACCGTGCAGGAAGAACCGGCGGCTATTCGACCTTCCATTTTGGAGGAGATGAGAGTGATGGCTGGTGGGGCGATATGTTTGA
Organism: Roseburia sp.; assembly: GCA_050874505.1. Lineage (GTDB taxonomy): Bacteria > Bacillota > Clostridia > Lachnospirales > Lachnospiraceae > Roseburia. The sequence goes on from JBNMKU010000064.1 coordinate 4,617, forward strand.
CCAGTTTTTTGGCAAGGAACACCACACGGGCGGGTACTGGGATGAAGTCAGACATGGAAGCGATGCACGGGCACAGGTAAGCATCCATTTTGATGAGGCAGCACTTGGATGTGAAAAAGTGATCCGCTTAAAGAAAGAGGACGGAAGCGAGACAAGACTGAAAGTGCAGATCCCGGCAGGTATTGATGATGGCGGGACCATCCGGCTGCGTGGAAAAGGAAATGCAGGAAGCGATGGCAGTACAGGAGATCTGCTCCTGACGGTAAAGATCATTCCAAAAGAAGGCTACGAGCGAAAGGGCATGGATGTCTATACAAAAGTAAAGATCCCCTATGAAGTAGCTGCACTTGGCGGAAAAACAAGGATCCATACATTAAACGGAGACGTGGAATGTAACATTAAAGAAGGAACGCAGGATGGAACCAAGATCCGGCTGCGTGGAAAAGGGATCGTATCAATGCGAAATCCGTCCGTTCATGGCGACCTGTATGCAGTGGTACAGATCGCGGTGCCGAAATATTTAAGCCCGCAGGCAAAAGAAAAATTAAAAGAATACAGCAGATTGTGCAGTTAAAAGTGATTCTTTGATAAAAAAAATCAGTAGGAAAGAAATGCTTGCGAAATCTCCCAATGTATGTTTATAATAACTTTGGTTAGACAAAACTAACTATAGTGTAAATCATTTCAGGACTCCTCTTCGGAAGAAATCGACACTTCCGAAGAAGGCACCTGGCACTCGTGAAAGAGAGGAAACACAGGGATATGAACTATTTGGAGATTGAGAAAGTAATCGGAAGAGAGATATTAGATTCCAGAGGAAATCCTACGGTAGAGGCAGAGGTTTATCTGGCAGATGGCACCATTGGAAGAGGTATGGCACCGAGCGGAGCCTCAACCGGCGAGTTTGAAGCATTAGAGTTAAGAGATGGAGATAAAAACCGTTACCTTGGAAAAGGAGTTTCCAAAGCGGTGGAAAACATAAATACGATCATCAATGATACCTTAGAGGGAATGGATGCCTCCGACATCTATGCCATTGATGCAGCAATGATCAAGGCAGACGGAACAAGTGACAAATCAAAACTTGGAGCCAATGCCATCCTTGCAGTTTCCATTGCAGCAGCAAGAGCAGCATCTATTTCACTGGACATTTCGCTGTACCGTTTCTTAGGTGGTATTTCCGGAAACCGTCTTCCGGTTCCGATGATGAATATTTTAAATGGTGGTGCACATGCAGCCAATACAGTAGATGTGCAGGAATTTATGATCATGCCGGTAGGAGCATCCAGTTTTAAAGAATGCTTAAGATGGTGTGCGGAAGTCTTTCATGCGCTGGCAGCTCTCTTAAAGAGCAAAGGACTGGCAACTTCTGTTGGTGATGAGGGAGGTTTTGCACCGGATCTTGCATCCGATGAGGAAGCGATCGAATATATTTTACAGGCGATCAAAAATGCAGGTTATGAACCTGGAAAGGATTTCAGGATCGCAATGGATGCCGCATCCTCCGAATGGAAAGGGGAAAAGAAAGGCGAGTACATACTGCCGAAGGCAGGCACAAAATTTACCTCAGAAGAACTGATCGCACATTGGAAAAAACTGGTTGAAAAATACCCGATCATTTCCATTGAAGATGCGTTAGACGAAGAGGACTGGGAAGGCTGGCAGAAACTGACGAAAGAGTTAGGCAATAAAGTGCAGCTGGTAGGAGACGATTTATTCGTAACGAATACCAAACGTCTTGCTAAAGGAATCTCACTTGGATGTGGAAATTCCATTCTGATCAAATTAAACCAGATCGGTTCCGTATCCGAGACCTTAGAGGCGATCAAGATGGCGCATCAGGCAGGCTATACCGCAATCTCATCCCACCGTTCCGGCGAGACAGAGGACACCACGATCGCAGATCTTGCAGTTGCATTAAATACCTGCCAGATAAAGACAGGAGCACCGAGCAGAACCGAGCGTGTTGCCAAATACAATCAGCTTCTCCGCATTGAAGAAGAACTGGGAGAGGCAGCAGTATACCCGGGCATGAACGCATTCCATGTAAAAAGAGACTAATCATGATAACAGAATGCACGCTCCGCAAACATTCTATTATTATGAATAAATAAGGCAGGGGATGGGAGAAAAAACTCCCATCCCCGATTTTGCATTTATGGCAGATCCACAGAGTGTGACAGCCAGTATGAAAAATCAGCAAACCGCTAAGAATGACATAAGAACCAACATAACCTCTCTTTCCGGTTGCACAAAAAAAAAGAGATGGTATAATGTGAATAGCAATGAGCAGTGTCCACTCTCCGCTAACGAGGGAATCGTGCTCGCACGGTATCCCGTCGTTAGCGGAGAGCGGATAGGGCGAACGCCCCCAAGGCTGCAAAATCTTTGATTTCGCAGCCTTGGCACGGCGAATGAGATTGCAGAACGGATAGGGCGAATGCCCCCAAGCGTGTAAAACCTCTGAACAGAGGCTTTACACGCTTGGACACGCGAATATGCGTACGTGTCCGCATGTATGTGGTAAATCCAACAAAACCCGAGATTTTACCCACATGGACACGCACCCGAACGAAGTAAGAACAGATAGGAGTTTTCACAGAGATGAGAATTATCATAGCGGGAGACGGAAAAGTCGGCTCCACATTGACAAAACAGCTTTCTGCGGAGGGCTATGACATTACACTGGTGGATGCAAATCCCAAGGTTTTAGCCTCAATGGAAGAGACTTACGATATTATGGCAGTACAGGGAAACTGTGCCACAATGGAAGTATTAGAACAGGCCGGTGTGGGAGAGGCGGATCTTCTGATCGCAGCGACAAGTGCAGATGAGATCAACTTACTCTGCTGTCTGACTGCACATGGGATGAACAAAAATCTGCATACGATAGCGAGGATAAGAAATCCGGAATATACAGACCAGATCGTAAAGATGCGTGATACGTTTGCGCTTTCTCTTACCGTAAATCCGGAAAAACAGGCGGCAGAAGAGATCGGACGACTGTTAAAATATCCGGGATTTTTAAAGAGAGATACTTTTGCCAAGGGAAGAGTGGAGATCGTAGAGCTGCGTGTGGATAAAAGCAGCAAACTCTGTAACCAGCCGTTAAATGATCTGGACTCCATTATCAAGTGCAAGGTACTTGTCTGTTCCGTATTGCGGAACGGAACTGCCGTGGCTCCGGATGGTAATTTCGTTCTGCTCGAGGGCGACCGTATTTTTGTAACAGCATCGTCTGACAATCTGACGATCCTGTTAAAGAGTCTTGATATCATTACACATAAAGTAAAAAGGGTAATGCTCTGCGGAGGTGGCAGAGTCAGCTATTACCTTGCCAAAATATTAGAAAAGAGTGGAATCTCCGTACAGTTGATCGAACGGGATTACGACCGGTGTGTCCAGTTATCTGCCATGCTGCCGGGTGTCTGTGTTGTGCACGGGGATGCGAGCAGTGAGCGGATGTTAGACAGTGAAGGGATCGCAGACTGTGATGCCCTTGTCACATTGACCGGACTGGATGAACTGAACATGGTAATTTCTTTATATGGAACAAGCTGTGGGGTACCGCAGATCATTACCAAGGTGGGACGCGTGGGAAACAGCCATATCTTAAACAGTCTTTCCATCGGAAGTATCGTAAGCCCGAAAGATCTGTGTTGTAACACGATCGTGCGTTATGTCCGCGCAATGAAAAACCAGACCGGGGCAGCACTTTCCGTACATTCCATTGCAGATGGTCAGATGGAGGCAGTAGAGTTTAAGGTAGACAAAAATACCAGACATATCGGGGAGCCGTTAAAAACACTGAAAACGAAAAAGAATGTCCTGATCGTCTGCATTACGCATAACTCCAAACAGGAGATCCCAAGCGGTGAATCGTTCTATCAGATCGGGGATACCGTGATCATTGTTACGAGCGTGAATAAAGTCATGTATCAGTTGAACGATATTTTTGAAGAGTAGGTATAGGTAACAGAAAATGAATTATAAAATGATGCGAAAATTTATCGGAAAGATTCTGTTGGCAGAAGCGGCATTTTTAGTGCCGGCAATGCTGATCAGTTTGTTTTTCCGGGAAACAAAAGTGGTCGTGGCGTTCCTTGAAACGCTGGTGTTACTTCTTGTTGTTTCTGGCATTTTACTCCATGGGGCAAAGGATGCCAAACGTGGATTTTATGCAAGAGAGGGAATGGTCTGCGTTGGTATGAGCTGGATCATTATGAGTATCTTAGGATGTTTTCCGTTTTTCTTTTCCGGTGCCATACCAAATTATATCGATGCACTGTTTGAGATGGTGTCCGGCTTTACAACGACAGGAGCCTCTATTTTACCGGAAGTGGAGAGCATGCCAAAGGGACTGCTCTACTGGAGAAGTTTCAGCCACTGGGTAGGAGGAATGGGAGTTTTGGTATTCCTTCTGGCAGTGTCCGGCGGAGACGAGCGGAGCAAGGGATTTACCATGCACCTGCTCCGTGCAGAGAGCCCGGGACCAAAGGTTGGAAAACTTGTACCGCGTATGAAACAGACGGCAGAGATCTTGTACCTGATGTATATTTTACTTACCATTATAAATATCGTGTTCCTTCTGATCGGAAGAATGCCGTTATTTGATGCACTTTGTACCGCATTTGGTACGGCAGGAACCGGTGGTTTCGGGATTAAAAATGACAGTATGGCAAGCTACAGTCCTTATATTCAGAATGTCTGTACGGTCTTTATGCTGTTGTTCGGAATTAATTTCAGCTGCTATTATCTGCTTTTAGTGCGGCAGTTTAAGAGCGTATTAAAAGACGAGGAACTGCGCTTATACATTGGTATTATCGTGGGAAGTATTCTGCTTATTACATGGAACTTAAAAGGATATTATCCGACCATCCGGGAAACGGTGCACCACGTTGCTTTCCAGGTGGCAAGTATTGTCACTTCGACCGGATATGCGACGGCGGATTTTGATCTGTGGCCTGGATTTTCCAAGGCAATCCTGTTATGCCTGATGTTAGTGGGAGCCTGTGCGGGCAGTACGGGTGGTGGATTTAAATGTGGCAGACTGCTTTTGATCTTAAAGGATCTACGCCGCAGTGTGCAGCAGATCGTTCATCCGGGAAAGGTTCAGATCGTCCGTGTCAACGGAAGAATGGTGGAGGAAAAAGTGCTCGAAAACACGAACGCCTATCTGTCTGCCTATGCGCTGATCATTGTCATCAGCTTTTTACTGATCTCGGTCGACGGATTTTCAATCACGACGAATATGTCAGCGGTATTTTCCTGTGTCAATAATATCGGACCGGGACTCGATGCCGTGGGGCCTGTCTGCAATTACGGTGGATACAGCATGTTTTCCAAGCTTGTCCTGATCATGGATATGCTGGCGGGACGTCTGGAGATCTTCCCGATCCTGATCCTGTTTTCAAGAACAACATGGAAACACAGATAGGAGAAAACAAGAAATGTCAGTAAAGAAACAATTTACAAAATATGTCTCACAGAATGTACTGGGAATGATCGGGATGTCTCTGTATATTCTGGCAGATACTTTTTTTATCTCGCTGGCAGTGGGAGCAAACGGGATCACGGCGTTAAATCTGGTTTTGCCGGTCTACAGCCTGATTTTTGCGATCGGTTCCATGATCGGTGTGGGCTCCGGCATCCGTTTCTCCGTGGCACGCAGCAGAAATGCAGAGGATAAGGACAGCTATTTTTTCAATGCGCTGTTCTTTGGAACAGTGATCGGTATCTTTTTTATGCTGCTTGGCGGGCTGATTCCGGATAAGATCGTAGGATTTTTGGGTGGAGATGCCACGATCATTGCAGTGGGTGCACCTTATACCAGGATCTTCATGATGTTTGCACCGTGCTTTATCTGGAATTATATCTGCAATGCGTTTGTACGGAATGATAAGGCACCTTCGGTTGCGATGGCAGCGACCCTGTTCAGCAGCCTGTTTAATATTGTAATGGATTATGTCTTAATGTTTCCGCTTGGCATGGGAATGGAGGGGGCGGCACTTGCAACCGCGTTTTCTCCGCTGATCGGTGTTTTGATCTGCTGTACCCATCTTTGCTCCAGGAAGTGCGGTGTGGTATTAAAACCGGTAAGACCATCTGTTCTGCGGCTGATCCGTTCGTGTCAGGTCGGCGTATCTGCTTTTGTGGGAGAAATCTCATCCGGAGTGACAACCGCGGTCTTTAATACGATCATTCTGCGGATCGCGGGAAATATTGGTGTGGCTGCCTACGGCGTGGTCGCCAATACCGCACTGGTTGCAGTGTCCATGTTCAATGGCGTTTCACTGGGAGCCCAGCCTCTGCTCAGTGAGTTTTACGGAAAGAGAGAAGAGGAAAAGGTAACACAGACCATGCACCTTGGAATAGGCACAGCACTTGTCTTTGCAATTGTGATCTATCTGTTTGTTTTTCTCTTTGCAGAGCCGATCGTTGCCGTTTTCAACAGTGAAGGAAATCCCATGCTGGCAGAGTATGCCAAAACAGGATTAAGATTATACTTTATCGGATTTTTGTTTGCGGGAGCCAATATCGTGGGAACCGGAGTGCTCAGTGCCGTTGAATCAGCAAGATGGGCGTTTATTACGTCGATGTTACGAGGGTTCGTTGCGATCATTCTCAGCGCGTTTATCATGTCATTTTTCTTTGGATTAAATGGAGTATGGCTTGCCTTTCCGGTAGCGGAAGGGATCACGGTACTTGTAATGATGGTGGCATTGCGCAAAGAAACAGGAGTCAGCGTTTTATGGAGATCAGACAAAGGATAAAAAAGGGAAAAGAGTATATCATAGACCAGGTCAGAAGGATAAGGAGTGAGTTTGCGGGAAGCAGTAAATGGTTTCACGCAGCATCCCTTTTGTTTCTTGGTATTTTTATGGGGAATGTTTTATCATCCCTGGTAAGAAGACCATGGCTTGGCTGGGTGATCGGAGTCATGCTGGCAGTGCCGGTGGGACTCCTTTTTTCTATGCTTGCGGGATGGCTTTTACGGCGGATCGTGATCTGTGATGGAAAGAGTCTGTTCTGGAGTGTGGCAGACCTTACGATGTTATATGTTTCTGCAGATTCAGGGAGTATTGGAGCAAAGGAAGAACATGTAATTTTGACCATACTGATTCTGTTTTTTGCGGCAGCATTGTTTGTAAAAAGTGCGTATCTGCTCTTAAAAAAACATGTGCGAAAGGTGGGGGTAGTACTGCTTTGTACATTTACAGGTGGTGTGACAGCCTTTTTTGTATGGTTGTTAGGTTCTGAGGGCTTTTCGGATACTTATGTCAAAACATATCTGGCAGAGGAAAAACAGGTGGAAAATCCGGTCGGGGAGGGCTTTGCTTCCTATGGGGAAAATGGAACCTGTACGGTGGAAACACTTTGTTACTCAAACCGGGAGGATGCGGATTTAAAAACAGAACCGGTCGATCTGAGCCGCTATGTAATGGAGGGGGAACAGGTAGAAGAGTGGTATCGCGATTTCTTTCAGCCGGAGGATTTGGAGGCAGTGCCGGTAGCGGGAAAAATCTGGTACCCGAAAGAGAAAACAGGCTGTCCGGTGATCTTTATGGCGCATGGCAATCACAGCATCACAGAAGAATCTTATCTGGGGTATGAGTACCTCGGAACTTATTTTGCCTCACTGGGGTATGTCTTTGTGTCGGTGGATGAAAATGCTTTAAATGAGCGCAGTGGAGAAAATGATGGGCGTGCGATCCTTCTGTTAGAAAATATAAAAACGATCCTGCAGTGTAACTGTGATGAGGAAAGTCCTCTGTATCAGAAGATCGATCCCGAAGAGATCGGTCTGGCAGGCCATTCCAGAGGCGGGGAGATGATCGCAGATGCGTATCTGTTCAGTGAATATGAAAATTACCCAAGCAATGGCATGTTTGAATTAAACTATCCGTTTTCCATCAAGGCATTGCTTGCGGTTGCGCCTTCTTATGGGCAGTATGAACCGGCAGACCATATGGTCGAGCTTTCGGATGTCAACTACATGGTGATCCAGGGCGCGAATGATCAGGATGTTTCCGTTTTCATGGGAAATGAACAGTACGAAAATGTGTCGTTTACAGGCGAGGGAGATTATAGAAAGGCATCCCTTTATCTCGCGGGAGCAAATCATGGACAGTTCAATACGCTGTGGGGAAAATATGATATGGAACCGCCGGCTTCCTGGTGGCTTAATGTTGCAAACTTTATCTCGCAGGACGAGCAGCAGTATCTTTTAAAGGTGTTTTCCCGGGCATTTTTTGACGTTACGTTAAAGGGAGATACGACCTATGAGAGTCTTCTTTATGATGAGAGAAGGTATCAGAACTATCTGCCGAAGACTTTGTATGCCCAGCAGTATGATACGTCGGCTTCCCGGTTGATCGCGGATTTTGAAGAGGATTCGGATGTGACAACAACGACAGATGGAAGCGTGTGTGAGGCAATACATATGGCGATGTGGACGGAAGAGAAGATCACCGATTCAGATGAAGAACGGTGGGAATGCGAAAATCACGGGCTTTATTTAAAGTGGAATCACACGAAGGAGGCAGCGTATGAGATCGCGTTCGGGGAGAACAGGGATCTTACCGGGGGAGCATTTTCATTTGATCTCTGCAACCTGAATGAGGAGCAGGAGACGGCGGGAAGCGGAGTCCTTGATTTTACGGTATGTTTTATCGATGCAGCCGGAAACCGTGCCTGTGCAAAGGTGGGTGATCTGGTGACGCTTCATCCTGCTTATCCGGTACGGCTTTCCAAGATCCAGTATCTGTATAAAGATGCCGAGTGGAAATATCCGTTCCAGACCATAGCCATCCGGCAAAAGGACCTTACCTGTGAGACAGAGGAGTTTAATTTAGAACAGGTCAGACGTGTTGTATTTGCGTTTGATTCCTCGGAAAACGGAAAGCTCTGGATGGA
>JBNMKU010000065.1:0-13252 GCA_050874505.1 Roseburia sp.
TGATGTTTCTTTTTCCTTCGGTCATTTGTACTTTGTGTACAGTTTTCTTTTCTCTTGCCATAAAATAAGGCCTCCTATGATTAATATTTTATCATAGAAGACCTTAAAATCCTATTTACAGAAAAACTTTCACAGACTCGATCGTAGGGCGCCTTAATTATTTTATATGCGGGTCTCGTTTCTTTTCACTTCAGTAGAGTTTGCCTCATCCTCCTCATCCATCATACTTGTCCCTTTCTCGGTCTCTTCCATCTCCGTCTCCGATGAACTCGTTTCCGCCTCGGTAGATTCACTTTCCATTTCCGTTGCCCCGGTTTCCGTCTGAGGCTCTGTCTCTACCGTCCCGGTTTCTGTCTCCGTTTCTTCTGTCTCTGCTGCTCCGGTTTCCGTCTCTGGTTCTTCCGTTTCTGTCGAACTTGTCTCCGTCTGATCTTCCGTTCCTTCCGTCTCAGTGGAACCAGTTTCTGTCTCGACCGCCCCTGTCTCCGTCTCCGCAGTCTCGGTCTCATCCGTCTGTGTCTCCGTCTCTTCCATCATCACAGCTTCGGTGCTCTCTGTCGCTTCCTGCGTTGATCCGGTGTCTTCGACAACCAGTTCCTCATCGATCAGCAGATCTGCAACGTTAGAATAAGCACTTCTCTTATTGTCCGGCAGCATGGCTCTGACTTTAAAGTGATAGGTTTCACCGACAGCAAACGAGTAAGTCTCGCCGGAAATGGTGTAGCTGCCGGTGCTATAGGTTGCCGTGGTGCCGTTTCCGGTCGTTTTGATCTTCACAAAAGATTCGTCCGAATCGGAAGAGCAGTAAATCTGATATTTCAGGGCATTTGGAAAAGCATTCCAGGAAAGGGTCAGCTTTCCGTCTATGATTTTTGCAGCAAGCTGGATGTTTGCCTGCATGTCTAAAATGTCCGAATAATCACCGTAGTATTTGGTCTCATTTTTCTTCACATAAGCGCGTACCCGGTAAAAATAGGTCATACCGGAAACCGTGTTTTTATCTGTATAGGATGTCTTGGTCGTGTCGGCAATAACGGAATAAGAGCCGTTTTCAGAATCTGATCGTTCGATTTCGTAGCCGGCAACGGATTTCTGGGAGATCCAGCCAAGCGCGATGTTCTTGCCATTTACCTTGCATTTATCCGCATTCCAGGCAGCTTTTCCGGTCGAAACGGTAATGGACTGCGTATTGGAATAGGAACTGAAAAGAGCGCCCTTCTGGTTGGCATCTTTGGTTCCCGGGATAAATTTAAAGGAACGGACTTTATAAGTACAGGTTTCGCCGCTTGGAACATTTTTGTCAATATAGCCGGTCACAGTCGGATCCATGATCGTATCGATCTTCTGGTCATTGCGGTAGATTTCATAACCATCGACATAATGTACGCGATTCCAGAAAAGGATAACGGTGTTGGTGTCTTCCATTTTAACATTGCCAAGTGTAGGCTTCCGGCTGATCGTTTCCATCTTGGTAAATTTAGACTTTTTAAAGCCTTTGATCTTGCTCCAGGAGGACAGGTTCGTGTATTTGACAAGCTGATTTGTAAATTTAAACGAAGAGGAACTGTCGATATTCTGAAAAACATGCCAGATCATACGCTTGTTATGTGACTGGTCACAGAGACCCCAGTAGCAGCCCTGCGCCATCTCGATCGGATTGTCAAAATGTCTGCTGTATATGAAAGACTCGATCATGCTGTTGCACTCGGAAAGGTAATAGGCGTAGGCGTAAGCAGCAGCCTGCACGGCTTCCCCCTTGGTAGAATTAAAGGACTGCTCGGAGAGCATGATCGTATATTTTTTCCCAAAATTCTTTTTCACATAGTTGGTCAGAACGTTTAAGTTACGGAATGTAATAAAGGTACTGTCCGTGGAATTGGTCGCAAGGGAATCATCCCAGAATACCGGATCGATAAGTCCCTGTGGGTAAGCATGGTAGGCAATGTGGAAAGGAACTTTTCCGCGGAGATTGACCTGACGGTAAAATTCATCCAGTGTCGCCTTAGTTGTAAAATACCGTTTTCCAGAATTGTCCGGGTCGCAGTTCCAGTTATAATCCAGACTGATATAAACATTGGATTTTTTGCTGACGCTCCGGACTGCGTTATAGCAGATGTGGAATGCACGCGAGTACTGTTCCATGTAGGAAGTCAGGCTCTTGTTGCCGCCATAATTCCATTCATAAGGGTTGTTGACCTCATTTCCTAAGATCCATCCCGCAACATAATTTTCCTTTGTGCCATAACGTTTTGCCAGATAACTCATAAGTGCTTCAAAAGTGCGGCAGCCTTTTTTGGAAGAGACATTGAAGGAGCTGTATTTGGCATAGGAAGAACCTTTGTAACGCATGGCATCGGTCTCGGAATTGCTGCTGTTTGGAAGCAGGAGGATAATGCTGACCCTGGTTCCAGCTTTATTGTATGCTTTGACCTGCGCATCATTGTAATCTAACATATCTGCGTTAAAATAGTAAGTTTTGCCACGATATTGATAAGAAAGTGTATTGGTGCAGTTCGTGGTCAGAAGCGAGTTGACGGTCCAGTTGATGACAGCGTGCTGGGGGCGCAGTTCGAGAGCCTCGTCTAAATCCTCTGGCTGTAAGCCTTTTTTGGAAGAAGTTTTCGGGCCGCTTCCCTTATAAGTGGCAAACACCTCCGGATTAGTAATATAGAAGGTGTTGCTGATAATTTTGTATTTTCCTTTGGTCTTATAGGCAATCGCAAACTTCTGAAGGAGCATGTTTTCTTTATATTTTACCTTAAAACTCATGTTGCCTTTTTTGTTCTTTTTGGATGCAAGCGGAGTCGCTTTGACCGCTTTTTTCTCGGAAGTCTGGCTGTCAACTGCCAGAAGGTAGAGTTTTTTTCCGTAGGAATTGTTTTTCTGTTTTACTTTTGCCTTGACAGTTACTTTTTTCCCGTTCGAGCTTACTTTGCAGTATGTGATCGAAACCGGAGTATCCGCTGCCTGTACGGCTTCCGGAATGCAGAGGGTAAGACAGAGGAGAAACAGAAAAAGAAAAGCGATCGACAACAGGTGCTTTTGTTTTTTCATAACTCGTAAATCCTTTCTGTGTATTCAAATTAGTCTGTAACAGATATCGGCAGATTGAAATGGAATAATAAGAAGAAATTATAGGTAAGGGGTACTAATATTTTGGAAAAAATTGCCGAAAAAATAGATAAGGGATAGGATTGTCTGGCAAAATGGGAAATTTGCATGACAAATGCAGCCAGGGATGGAGGAGAAATGAAGAAAAAAATAGGATTAGGAACCAAAATGATCTTGTGTTTCATCGTTGCGATCGTAGGAAGTATTCTGATCTGCGGCGTGCTTACTTACAACAGGAGTAAGAGCGTACTCAACGAAAACATGAAACTCAGCAGTGAACAGACATTAGAGAGTGCACTGTCCAGCCTGCAGACGTATGAGAAGACGATCAGTCTTCCGGTCGATCTGTTGACCCGAAAAGAGAGTATTCGTACCTTGGAAGTGGAACCGGAAAATTACGATAAATATATCGCAAACGTGCAGGACGAACTCGTAGCAGCCTGCAAGGTAACAAGCGGTGCTGTAAAATGCCACTATGTTACCGAGAGCGGCAAAAGGATTTCCGGATGGATCGAGTACGATGCCGATGGAAAGAAACAGTCCAAAAACAGCATTGAAGAGGGCGTGAACGGAAAAGATTACGAGTGGTACACAAACTGCCAGGGCAGAAAATCCAAAGTAAATGCAATCTTCAGTTATATTACAGCACCATATACGGATCCTGATACAGGAAAAGAGATCATTACTGTTTGCCAGGAAGTAAAGAACAGTGATGTGGTACAGGGTGTTGTTGCCATGGATATTGAGGCAAGCGTTATGAAAGAGTACGTTCAGAACATCAGACTCTTAAATACCGGATATGTGATGCTGACCGATTCTGATGGCAATATCATTATAGACAATGAGAAAAATACGATCGCACAGGGTTCTGTGAATGGAAGCGAATTCTGGACACCGATCAATGACGAATTAAATACATTAGAGACACAGCTCAATCAGGCAGAAGAAGCCGGAGATGAGAGTGCAGCAGATATCAAGTTACAGTCCAGTTACACGGTAAAAAATGGTGGTGTCAATACCGTTATTACAGCAATGACGGATCGCGTTACCGGATGGAAACTTCTGGGAGTCATTACCAGTTCTGAAAACCAGTCCAATCTGCGTGCGATCAATACAGGAATGATCGTTGCGGGAGCATTCGGTGTGATCTTTGGCTGCATTATTGCAGTGTTGACCGCAATGGCGGTTATCCGTGAGATCAGAAAGATCCAGAATGTAACCGGTAAGGTTGCAAGCGGAGATTTCACTGAAAAGATCAAAGTAACCAAAAACGATGAATTTGGTGAATTAGAGACACATTTTAATGAAATGATCGATGATGTATCTAACCTGATCCGTGAAGTAGAGACAAAGTCAAGCAACATTTTAGGTGTTGCAGACAATATCTTTGAAATCGCAGGAAATACCAAAGCCACCATGCAGCAGGTAACACTTGCGATCGACAGTGTGGCACAGGGTGCCGTAAAACAGGCAGAGAGCACGCAGGAAGCCAGCAGCGAGGTTGACAACTTAAATCAGAGCCTCGAGGACACCAGGGATTATGTACGCGGTGTCAACGATATGGCAGGAAAAGCAAATGAAGTCAGTGCAGAAGGATTAAACAGCGTGAAAGATCTGATCGTGAAATCCGAAAAGACAGCTGAGAAGTCCAGAGTATCACTTTCCGTAATGGAAGAGATGGTAAGCAGTATTGATAAGATCTTCTACATTTCCGATGCGATCGCAGATATCACATCCCAGACCAATCTGCTGTCACTGAATGCAAGCATCGAGGCAGCAAGAGCCGGAGAGATGGGAAAAGGATTTGCAGTTGTTGCGGATGAGATCCGGAAACTGGCAGACGAGTCCAAAGAATCAACCGATGAGATCAAAGCGATCATCACTGAAATTACAGAGAAATCCAAACTGGTAGAAGAGACGATGCAGGAGAACGAGACACTTCAGCAGGAGCAGCAGGAAGCTATCCAGAAGACAGAGGAACTGTTCGGTCAGATCATTGAGCAGATCAACGAGTTAAGCAATGGCATGAGCCAGATCAACACCTTAAATGATAACATGACAGAAAATAAAAACTCTGTTGTAAATAAGATGGGAACCATTGCATCCGTTTCCGAGCAGTCCGCTGCAGCAACAGAAGAGGTAAATGCTTCTACCGAGCAGGTCAATGTCACAATGGCAGACATCGCAGAGCATACGGGAACTCTTGAAGAGATCGCAAAAGAATTAAGAGAGACCATTAAACGTTTCAAATTGCTTGAAAAATAAACGTTGCAAGTGTATAATGGCACAGAAAAGTAACGTGAAAATGGCAAAGAAATGAGGATCAATTATGGGAAGAGATGTAATCATTGCATGTGATTTCAACAGCAAGGACGAAGTAATTCAGTTTTTAGGCAAATTTAAAGAGGAAAAACCTTTTGTCAAGATCGGCATGGAACTGTTTTATGCAGAGGGACCGGATATCGTAAGAACCATCAAAAAGATGGGACACAAGATCTTTTTAGACTTAAAACTTCATGATATCCCAAATACGGTAAGAAAATCCATGTCGGTATTGTCCGGACTGGATGTAGATATGTGTAATGTTCACGCAGCAGGAACCAAGGCAATGATGCAGGCTGCACTCGAAGGCCTTACCAGACCGGACGGCAGCAGACCTCTTCTGATCGCAGTAACCCAGCTTACTTCTACTTCCGAGGAAGTGATGAAAGAGGAACTCTGGATCGATCATCCGATTGATGAGACAGTCATGCACTATGCAAAAAATACCATGGAAGCAGGACTGGACGGCGTGGTATGTTCTCCGTTAGAGGCAGGAAAAGTACATGAGGTGTGCGGAGAAAAATTCTTTACCATAACACCAGGAGTGCGTTTTGCAGATGGAGATGTCGGAGACCAGAAACGAGTTACAACTCCTGCAAAGGCAAAAGAATTAGGTTCAGACTACATTGTAGTAGGAAGACCGATCACACAGGCAGCAGACCCGGTAGCAGCATACCGCAGATGTGTGGAAGAATTCGTAGGATAAAGCGTCAGATAGAAGTGCTGTCGTACTAAAATAATTTACTTTAGTGCGGCAGCATTTTTTATTGTATGTGATGAAAGAGAGTGGAGGATGGCATGACACGGGGAAAAGGCATAAGCGGAAGTACGTTAAAACTGATCGCGGTAGTGTCGATGACGATCGATCATACGGCAGCAACGATACTGGCAAGATATCTGGTGAGTGGAGGGCTTTCCTCACAGGGGTGGTATGATTGCTACCGCCTGATGCGGGGAATAGGACGTATCGCATTTCCGATATACTGCTTCTTATTAATAGAAGGCTTTCTGCATACCAGAAATCGCACAAAATATGCCGGCAGGTTGCTGTTGTTTGCAGCACTCTCAGAAATACCGTTTGATCTGGCATTCAGTGGAAAGGTTCTGGAATTTTCTTATCAAAATGTATTTTTTACACTGTTTATCGGATTGCTGACCATTATGCTGATCGCAAAGGCAGAGGAGCAGCAGGCGTTAAGCCCCGTTTTGCGCAGTTTATGTTTTGTGGGGATCATGTTTGGCGGTATGGGATGCGCAACATTGTTGCGGACGGATTACAGTTATTATGGTGTGATGTGTATTGTCGTGTTATATCTGTTCCGCCGGAACCGGCTGGTACAGGTGTTGGCAGGATGCGCCTCCTTCTGCTGGTGGGAGCTTCCGGCAGTGGCGGCATTTATTCCTGTTTATTTGTATAATGGAAAACGGGGGCTGCGGATGAAATACTTCTTTTATCTGTATTATCCGGTGCACCTGCTCATCCTGTATCTGATCTGTGTCTGGCTTGGAACAGGACAGATATCTGTAATATAAAAACGCAGGCTATATCATTTGAAGGGAGTCGTATGGAAGTATCAAGACAGACAAAAAGGAATCTGATGCAGGTGATCGCATTTGCGGTGCTGCTGTATTGCGGGATCGAACATTTTAATGTGGTGGTAAGTGGAGTTGGTTTTGTGCTGGAGATCCTGATGCCGTTTTTCATAGGGGGTGTGATCGCATTTATTTTTCATGTGCCGATGAAAGTGCTGGAAAAGCATCTGTTTCCGAAAAACCAGAAGATGAAAAAGTGGAGACGCCCGATTGCGTATCTTTTGACACTGCTGGCGGTCATTGGTATCATCGTATTAGTGTTGCTTGTGGTGATACCGGAGCTTGGAAAAACAGTTTCTATGATCGTTGCCCGGATACCACAGGCGTTTGATGCTGCCGCAGAATGGGTTGATGCTATGTTGCAGCAGTATCCGGCTCTGGAACCGGCGGTGGCAGAATGGAATATTGACTGGTCTACAGTGTCATCTGCAGTCGTAAAATTTATACAGTCAGTTGCATCAGGGCTGGTCAGTTCTGGTGTTGGAATTTTTTCCGGGATCGTGAGTGGTGTTGCAACATTTGTGATCGCATTTACATTTTCGATTTATCTGTTGTTTCAGAAAGAGCGGCTTGGCAGACAGGGAAAGCAGGTACTTTCTGCACTGCTTCCGGAAAAAGTGGCACATAAAATACTGGAAATAGGAGCGTTATCTGACCGGATCTTTTCCAGCTTTCTTTCCGGGCAGTGCTTAGAGGCGGTCATACTCGGAACATTGTTTGTTATCTGTATGTCTCTATTCAGGATGCCATATGCAATGTTGATCGGAGTTGTGATCGCAGTAACGGCACTGATCCCGATTTTTGGAGCATTTATCGGTTGTGTGGTAGGAATGTTATTGATCGTGATGGTAAATCCGATCCAGGCGGTGTGGTTTTTGATCCTGTTTCTGGTGTTGCAGCAAGTAGAAGGAAATCTGATCTATCCGCACGTTGTAGGCGGGTCGATCGGTCTGCCGTCCATATGGGTTCTGGTGGCGGTAACTGTGGGAGGAAATCTGTTTGGGATTGCAGGCATTCTCTTTTTTATCCCATTTTGCTCTGTGCTGTATGCGCTGTTTCGGGATTTCATTAAAGAACGGTTGAAAAAGAAAAGCGTAAAGCAGATAGAAAACAAATAACAAAAAGACTTTAGAAAAGGAGAAGTTCTTTCTAAAGTCTTTTTTATAAAGGAGGTACGATATGAAAAGTATATATAAACCGGCGGTGTGTTGCCTGACCGGAGAATTTTTAGTCGGAACTGACAGAACCCCAACAGTTGCATCGAAACTCAACAGCTCCTTTTGATGATTATATATTACTGGGAAAATGTGACAGCTTTTTGACCAGAGTCTAAAGAATATCTTAAGAACTGGGAAGAAATTTATAAACTAATAGAAAGAAGACACCCTATTCAAAGAAAGAAAAACGCGGTATACTGTACAGATGAATGAAAGACGGAGCAAATGTGTAAAGAGAGGAAAATGGGATGAAATTCAGGAGAGATGATCTGAAATTATATGCGGTGACAGACCGGAGCTGGTTACATGGAAGAAGATTATACGATCAGGTAAAGGAAGCCCTGGAAGGGGGCGCGACTTTTTTACAGCTTCGCGAAAAAGAACTGGATGAGAAACAGTTTTTGGAGGAAGCGGTTGAAATACAGAAATTATGCAGAGAATATCAGGTGCCGTTTATCATAAATGATAATGTAGAGCTGGCACTTGCCATCGGTGCGGACGGTGTGCATGTTGGTCAGGAAGACATGGAGGCAGGAGAGGTCAGGAAACGTCTGGGAGAAGATAAGATCATTGGCGTTTCAGCACATTCCGTGGAAGAGGCAGTTACAGCAGAGCGTTGCGGTGCAGATTATCTGGGCGTTGGGGCAGTATTTTCCACGACATCCAAACAGAATGTGAGCCAGATGCCATATGAGACGTTAAAGGCGATCTGTGAGGCAGTGTCGATCCCGGTCGTTGCGATCGGAGGGATTGGGAAGGATAACATCATGCAGCTTGCTGCAAGCGGGATTGACGGCGTTGCAGTGATCAGCGCGATCTTTGCGCAGGAAGACATCCGTGCAGCAGCTTTTGAAATGTTACGTCTTTCGGAAAAAGTGACAGGTCAGGTGCGAGTGGACGGTGCGATCTTTGATATGGATGGAACGCTTTTAGACACAATGCCGATCTGGGAGCATGCAAGCGAACAGTATTTAAAATCGCATGGCATAGAACCACAGGAAAAACTGTCCGAGGTACTTTTTTCGATGAGCATGCAGCAGGGGGCATCCTATGTGAAAGGAAAATACGGTCTGACGGAAAGTGTGGAAGAGATCGTGACGGGGACTAATGCAATCGTGGCAGAGGCATACCGCAATGAGGCAGAGGCAAAACCATATGTGCCGGAACTTCTTAAAAAATTAAAAGAGCAGGGCGTGAAAATGGTGGTCGCAACTTCGACAGACCGGATGCACGCAGAGGCAGCGTTAAAAAGGGCAGGCATAGAAGGATATTTTGACACGATCTTTACCTGCAGTGAGGTAGGTGCAGGAAAGAGCAAACCGGAGATCTTTGAGCAGGCGGGACGGCAGCTTGGCACAAGAAAGAGCACAACATGGGTTTTTGAGGATGCCCTGTATGCGATCAGAACAGCAAAAGCGGCAGGGTTTCCGACCGTGGGACTTTACGATGAGACCAGCAGAAAGGATCAGGAAGAGATCCGGGTAATGGCAGACCTTTATCTGCACAGTGCACAGGAATTCTAAGTTTTTCATGGCGTTCATATAAAAAATGTGCTATGATATTACATGACTTAATATAGAAGAGATGAGGTGGTATTCGTGATTCGCAAAGCAGAAGAAAAAGACATTCCGGTATTGATGGACATTTATAACGATGCAATCCTGCATACCACAGCAACATTTGATACAGAGATCAAAGATTATGCAAATCGTCTGGAATGGTTTAGGGAGCATACCGGGCGGTATATCATCTATGTGTATGAAGAGGAAGGATGTGTGATGGGCTATGCCTCCCTTTCCCGTTACAGGGACAGAAGGGCATTTGACCCGGCAGTAGAGATTTCGATTTATATTCACGAGAAGTATCGAGGGCGTGGCATTGGCCGCAGTTTGATGGAACAGGTGTTAGATTATGCGAAAAACTGCAGAGAGATAGGAACCGTCATTTCACTGATCACGAGTGAAAATGAAGTGAGTATCCATCTGCATGAACGTTTTGGCTTTTCCTATTGCGGTCAGATAAAGAATGCAGGCGTGAAATTCGGAAGAAATTTAAGCCTGAATGCTTACCAGTTGTTATATGATAGATCCGGAATATGAGGAATTAGATTGCCATGATAAAATATTATAAAACGGAAAAACAGCGTATTTACGAGGAGCAGAAGGCGGATGATGGCGTATGGATCCAGATGGTGGCACCGTCGATGGAAGAAAGCCGGGAAATTGCAGAACTGTTAGATGTTGATATTGATGATATCCGGGCTGCGCTCGATGAAGAAGAGAGCTCCCGTATTGAACTGGAAGACGGATATACGCTGATCCTGGTGGATATTCCAACCCAGGAGATCCGCCACGACACGAAGACTTATACGACCATACCGCTTGGTATCATCCTGACACAGGATGTTATTGTAACGGTCTGCACAGAGGAGACGCCAATCTTACAGGTGTTCATCCAGAACCGGGTCAGAGAATTCAGCACAAAGAAAAAGCTGCGTTTTGTGTACCAGATCCTGTTCCGCACCGCAGCAAACTATCAGACTTATCTGCGCAGTATTGATAAGAAACGGACCGAGATCGAGGAACGGATCGGAAACGACACGGTAGATACCGATCTGATCGATCTTCATGAATTAGAATCCACACTCGTATACTTTGCAACCTCACTGAGAGCGAACGCAGTGGTGCTCGATCGGTTGACGAGATACAAACGCCTCGAACAGTATCCGGAGGATAAGGAATTACTGGAAGATGTGATCGTTGAGAACCGACAGGCAATCGAGATGACATCCATTTACCGTGATATCATCGATGGAACCAGAGAACTGATGTCTTCTGTTATTGATAACCGCCTGAACAACGTAATGAAATATCTGACGTCCATTACGATCGTTATGGCGATCCCTACTGTGATATCAGGAATTTACGGAATGAACGTCAATGAAAAGTGGATGCCGTTTTCCGATACACCACACGGATTTCTGATCATCTGTGTGCTTACGTTACTGATCTGTTTGATCACACTCTGGGTATTAAGAAAAAAGAAGATGCTATAAAGAATATTATAATAAGTAGAAACAGCCGTCCTGCATGATTGCAGAATGGCTGTTTTTGAATCCCTATATTTATTTTCCCACGAAACGACCGCTTGCACCGCATGGGAGTACCAGTCCGGTGGAAGCGACAGGAAGTCCGATCTCCTCTGCAGATACGGTTCCTTTGTAATCGGATAAGGCAGTCTGGATCATATAGTGCAGTACTGCAGGCTGAAGACCTGTGGTGTAGGAATTGACCAGGAAAAACAGTGGGTGGTCGGTCAGAAGCCTGGCACATAATTTAATGAGCGGATAGACTGCTTCCTCGATTTTCCAGATCTCGCCTTTTGGTCCTCTTCCGTAGGAAGGCGGGTCCATGATAATGGCATCGTAATGGTTGCCGCGGCGGATCTCGCGTTCTACGAATTTGACACAGTCATCGACGATCCAGCGGATCGGGGCATCGCCCAGCCCGGAAGAGACTGCATTTTCTTTTGCCCAGGTTACCATTCCTTTGGAAGCATCCACATGTGTGACGGAAGCTCCTGCGGAGGCAGCTGCCAGTGTGGCACCGCCGGTGTAGGCGAAAAGGTTTAAAACCTTGATAGGACGGTTCGCTTTTTTGATGAGATCAGAAAACCAGTCCCAGTTTGTTGCCTGCTCCGGGAAAAGACCGGTATGTTTGAAACTGAATGGTTTCAGATTAAAAGTGAGGTTTAATGGCTCATAACGGATGGTCCACTGCTCCGGCAGATCAAAGAACTCCCATTCGCCGCCGCCCTTTTTGCTTCTATGATAATGTGCGTTTGGTTTTTTCCAGCCCTTCTGTGTCCTGGGGGTATCCCAGATGACCTGAGGGTCGGGACGGACCAAAAGATAACTGCCCCAGCGTTCTAACTTTTCGCCTTCGGAGCAGTCGATGACCTGATAATCGTTCCAGTTATTTGCAATCCACATAAAATATTCCTTCCTTATTACAATGAAATGCCATTCCCAAAATGAGAGGATGACATCTGAATGATATTATTGATTATACCATAACTCCCGGGAAAAGCTAGAAAAAGATAAAAAAACACTTGCATTTCGGCGGATCATCGTGTATACTAAGCATTGCTGTGACATTGATAGCGTAGAAGCGTGAGGTTGCTGTTTATAAGAACAGGTTTTCCGTGGAGCGAATGTCAAGTTAGGAAACTGGCGACAAGTCACTGTATACGAGTAACATCTACAAAGTAGAAACAACGTGCGAAGAAGATGCAGCAGCATTTTTGATGCGAAGAAAGTTCGCGATACGCACGGGAATGTGTGCAGTCACCGCTTGTCGTACAAAAGCGATTATATCGCTTGTAAAAGTGCGAAAAGGAGGCGACTTTTTTTATGGCAAGTCAAGTAATGAGAATCACATTGAAAGCTTATGATCACGAATTAGTAGATTCATCAGCAAAAAAAATCATCGAGACTGTAAAGAAAAACGGATCACAGGTGAGCGGACCGGTACCTCTTCCAACTAAGAAGGAAGTTGTTACTATCTTAAGAGCAACTCACAAATACAAAGATTCCCGTGAGCAGTTCGAGCAGAGAACTCATAAGAGACTGATTGATATCACAACTCCGACCCAGAAGACAGTTGATGCTTTATCTCGTTTAGAGATGCCGGCAGGTGTGTATATTGATATCAAAATGAAAAACAAATAGGTTTTTCACAAAAACAAAGTTACAAATATCCTGAAGGGTTTAATATAAAAGCAATGAATGAACTTCATTCCACCTATATGGACTTTCTAGGATGAACGGTTCCGCTACCCCACATCAGATGGGCATGAAGCGTTCCGCTGTAGAGTAAACAGGAGGTAAAAAATGAAGAAAGCGATTTTAGCAACAAAAGTCGGAATGACTCAAATCTTCAACGCAGACGGCGTATTAGTGCCGGTTACTGTATTAGAAGCTGGTCCTTGCTCCGTAACACAGATCAAAA
>JBNMKU010000066.1:0-13183 GCA_050874505.1 Roseburia sp.
ACCCCCTGGTTTTCTGCCGGCTGCGGTATCTGTGTGCTCACACCAGCCTCTGGTTCAACTTTCGGGATTCTTCTCGTCTCGAACGGTTCCGGGGTTCCTGCTGCGACCGGTTCGCGTTTCTGCGGTTTCTTTTCTTCCACCGGCACATCCGGGATAAAGTCCTTATGTGTCAGTGCATTCCGAATAATGTCAAACAGCGCATGATATACCTTTTCATTGTCGGAGAAACGCAGTTCCATCTTGGTCGGATGCACATTGACATCCAACAGTACTGTCTCGAAGTTAAAATAAAGAACACAGAACGGATACTGGTGCTGCATGACAAATCCCTTATAGGCTTCCTCGATTGCCTTTGACAGCAGTGCACTTTTTATGTAACGTCCATTGATGAAATAATTTTCATAGTTGCGGTTTCCTCTGGAGATCAGCGGTTTTCCGATAAAACCATGCACCTCAAACAGTGAGGTCTTCTGTTCGATTGGGAGCAATGCCGCCGTAATATCACGTCCATAGATATGATAGATCAGATCTTTTTCTTTGGAGTTTCCTGCCGTGTGCATCTTCGTCTGTCCATTGCTGATAAATTTAAACGAAACATCCGGATGCGATAAGGCAAGACGTTCCATCAGATCGCTGATATAGTTTCCTTCGGTCTGTGCCGTTTTTAAAAATTTCCGTCTGGCAGGCACGTTGTAAAAAAGATTGCGCACCAGAAACGTGGTTCCCTCCGGCGCACCGATCTCTTCGTTTGCGACCTCTTTGGACCCCTCAATGACATAGCGGGTCCCGGTCAGTTCTCCGTATGTCTTTGTGATCAGCTCCACCTGTGAGACTGCTGCAATACTGGAAAGTGCCTCTCCACGGAACCCCAGAGAGGTGATCGACAGCAGATCTTCTACCTGACGGATCTTGCTTGTGGAATGACGTAAAAAAGCGATTGGAACCTGCGCATGCTCGATCCCGCTTCCGTTATCGGTAATACGGATGAAGGACGTTCCACCCTCTTTGATCTCCACAGTAATGGCGGTCGCTTTCGCATCGATCGCATTTTCCACTAACTCCTTAACCACGGAAGATGGCCGTTCCACCACCTCCCCGGCTGCAATCTTATCAATCGTTTCCTGATTTAATAATTTTATTTCCGGCATATTGCTCCCCCAATTTTCACACTAAGGTCTCGGTAATTTTGGTCCATCCGGCAACGGTTTTCCGCATGGTCTGGTCTCGGTACAATAACCATAATAGTCACATTTTGGCAGGAACAGGTTTGCAACGATCCAGTTCCATTCCTCCGAATATTCTGCCAGTGCTTTTCCGATATCGTGGAATAACTGACGGTATTCCCAGTAGGCACGGTTACACATCCGCTGGTGGCTCATGTCGACCAGATTTCTTAAATTTCTTTTGTCGACAATTGTTGCCGTCATGCCTAACGGCAGTCCGTTGGCGACATCCTCTCTCGGGATCCCGTATTCCTGCTCTAAGATGCGGCATTCCTCATTGATGTGTGCCATCAGTGCCTGGTATTTTTCCAGTGCCTCTTCGTTCCGCTGCACGGAAGGCGGGATAATATAGTCAAATCCCTTTCCTGCGTAATCGATATACCGCGTACTTGACTGTAATCTTGTCGGCGCGCCTCCGATATGCGTATACCACTCACGTTCCACCCGGGCAGAATAGCCCTTTAAGACCATCTCGACATTGACATATTCCATAACACGTCCATGTCCGGATAAAATGCAGTCCATGCCTCTTTTATAGTTTTTTTCATCATCTGTGGTGTTACCGCCCCAGCAGACACCCGCACGCTGTCCCATTAAGGTAATCGGATTTTTGGTTGTTTCCGGTAAAATTGTAATTGTTCCCATGTTTCCTCACATTCTGTCTGTTTTTACCAACGATTTTTTACTTTGTTCTGCAATTCGTATAATTTATTTAACGCCTCAATCGGAGTAAGATTTCCGACATCCACGTTGCGCAGTTCCTCTATAATATCATTGTCACTGACTGTATCAAATAAGGACATCTGCGTTAAATCTACCTCGTCCAATTTTTCTTTTTTCTTTTTGCTCTGAGAAGATCCCTCTACGGAAATTCCTCTTGCAACCGCTGCGATATCATTTGAGATCAGCTGTTCGACGATCTCCTTGGCGCGCTCAATAACAGAGTCCGGCACACCGGCTAATTTTGCAACTTGGATACCATAACTCTTGTCGGCACCACCGCGCACGATCTTTCTTAAAAATACGATGTCATCGCCTTTTTCTTTTACGGCAATGCAGTAGTTATTGACATTGTTTAGTTTGCCTTCCAGCTCGGTCAGCTCATGATAATGTGTCGCAAATAACGTTTTTGCCCCGAGCAGTTTTGGATTGCTGATATGCTCCACGACCGCCCATGCAATACTGAGTCCGTCAAACGTACTGGTTCCACGGCCGATCTCATCCAATACAAGGAGTGAATTGGACGTTGCATTGCGGAGGATATTCGCGACCTCGTTCATCTCGACCATGAAAGTACTCTGTCCGCTTGCCAGATCATCAGAAGCTCCCACTCGCGTAAAGATACGGTCCACAATACCGATCTTTGCAGTCGTTGCCGGGACAAAACTGCCGACCTGCGCCATCAGCACGATCAATGCTGTCTGCCGCATATAAGTCGATTTACCTGCCATATTCGGTCCCGTGATGATCGAGATCCTGTGGCTTCCATTGTCCAGATATGTATCGTTGTCAATAAACATATCGTTTGTGATCATTTTCTCGACAACCGGATGTCTGCCGCCTTTGATGTCGATCACACCGTTTTCGGTGATCTTCGGTCTGCAATAGTGGTTTTCATCCGCTACAACTGCAAGTGAAACAAATACATCCAGTTTCGCAACGGCTTTTGCGGTACGCTGGATCCGCACAACCTCATCTGCGATCTTATTCCGTACGTCACAGAACAGGTCATACTCTAAGTTCACTAACTTGTCCTCGGCTCCCAAGATCATGTCTTCCAGTTCTTTTAATTCCGGTGTGATATAACGTTCTGCATTGGCAAGTGTCTGTTTTCTTGTGAAATAATCCGGCACCAGATCCTTGTAGGAATTGGTTACCTCTAGATAATAGCCAAACACTTTGTTGTATTTGATCTTTAAGTTTTTGATGCCTGTCTTTTCCCGCTCTTTTGCCTCTAACTCTGCCAGCCATGTTTTTCCTTCCGTCTTGGCATTGCGGTACTGGTCAACCTCAGCATGAAAACCTTCTTTGATGATCCCGCCATCTCTGGTCGAGATCGGTGGTTCCTCCCCGATCGCCGCATCAATTAACTGATACAGTTCGTCTAAGGAATCCATATCTTCCTGTATCTCTTTTAACTGCGCACAGGAGAAATCCTGCAGCAGAGTTTTGATCGGCGGCAGCATCCCGATGGAATTTTTAAAGGCAACCAGATCCCTTGGATTTGCCGACATGTAGGTAACGCGCGTGATCAGTCGTTCCAGATCGTAGATCGGGTTTAAATACTCACGCAGTTCCTCTCTGGTAATGATATTGGCGTTTAATTCCTCGATCGCATCCTGTCTCTGTACGATCTTCTCCTTATCGATCAGCGGCTGTTCCACAAAGGAGCGCAGCATACGGGCTCCCATGGCAGTCTTTGTCTTATCGAGTACCCAGAGGAGCGATCCGCGTTTCTGTTTTTCACGCAAAGTCTCTACCAGTTCCAGATTTCGTCTGGTCGAACTGTCGATCAGCATATATTTTCCGGTCGCATACGGATGGATCGCTGAAATATGGTTTAAGGACGTTTTCTGTGTCTCATACAGATATTTGAGCAGTGCCCCTGCCGCGATCACGCCACAGTCATAATCAACAAGTCCAAGCCCTTCCAGACTGTTTACATGGAAATGCTCTTTTAAGGTCGTCCGGGCTGTTTCGTCACTAAAATACCATGCTTCAAGCGCATAAATTGTAATTCCGAGTCGGTTCTTCATATCGGAAATGTCGATGCCGCTCATATAAAAACTTTCGTTGCAGACGATCTCCGTTGGAGAAAATTTATTGATCTCATCTAATAATTTGCGTTCGTTTTCCACCTCGGTCACGAAATAATCTCCGGTCGATACATCCGCAATGGAAAGCCCGTATTTATCTGCGACATAGACGATACACATAATATAGTTATTTTTGCCCTCGTCCAATGCCTGGATATCGGTATTGGTTCCCGGTGTCACGATCCGGATCACTTCTCTTTTGACCAGTCCCTTCGCCAGTTTCGGGTCTTCGACCTGTTCACAGATCGCTACTTTGTGTCCATTGGCGACCAGCCGGTTTAAATAACCTTCCACTGCATGATACGGGATCCCGCACATCGGAGCACGTTCCTCCGTTCCACAGCTTTTGCCGGTCAGTGTCAATTCCAGTTCTTTGGATACCGTAAGGGCATCATCAAAAAACATTTCATAAAAATCGCCTAAACGGTAAAATAAAATACAATCTTTATATTCTTCTTTGGTCTGCAGATATTGCTGCATCATCGGTGTATATTCTGGCAATGTTCTTTCCTCAGTTTTCTTTTATTCTGCTAATCTTATTGTTGATCCTTGACAATGGCTTCCGCCACTTTTAATCCGTCCATTGCGGCAGACATGATCCCGCCTGCATATCCGGCACCCTCGCCACATGGATAAATGCCGCCGACATTGGCTTCAAATGTCTTTCCTCTGGTAATGCGCACCGGAGAGGACGTCCGGCTTTCAACGCCGGAAAGGATCGCATCATCCCTGTCAAATCCATGGATGGCATGTGCAAACTGGTGCATTCCCCCGATGAATGACTCCTCTAACGCCTCCGGCAGCAGTCCTCTTAAATTGCAAAGCATGTGTTCGCCCTTCGTCTCGCTCTCATACGCTCCATAAGCCTTCGACGGAACATTTTTGCAATAATCGCCAAACAACTGCTGCGGGATCTTTCCGCCCGCCAGTTCATAAGCTCTTTGTTCCAATATCTCCTGAAAACGTACGCCAAGCAGTGCGTCCTTCGGGGCATCCTCACAAAGTGCGGCAAAATCTTCCGGTGTTACCGATACGATAATGGCACTGTTTGCATTTTTCCCGGCACGGCTTGCATAACTCATGCCGTTGACTGCCAACCGCCCCTTTTCCGACGACGCATTTACGACATAACCACCCGGGCACATGCAGAACGAGTACACGCCTCTTTTGTTCGAAAGATTTGCCGTTACCTTATAAGGTGCCGCCGGCAGTTCCTGCGCGTAAGTCTCTCCGTACTGGATCTCATTCATCAGTTTCTGCGGATGCTCCACACGGAAGCCCACCGCAAACGATTTTGCTTCCATTTCCAGTTTTCTCTCCAAAAGCATGGCAAAGGTGTCACGGGCACTGTGTCCGATCGCAAGGACCACACATTCTGTCCCGATCTGCTCTGTTCCATTGACGGTTACCCCTGTCACACGCCCTTCTGTGACCGTTAGATCCGTTACCTGCGCCTCAAAACGGAAGGTGGCACCATGTTCGATCAGAAACTGCCGTATTCTCTTAATGACATCCGCAAGGATATCCGTACCGATATGCGGTTTATTTTCATATAAGATATGTTCCGGTGCTCCGAACTGAACGAATGTCTCTAATACGAACCGGTTTCTGCCCACCGGATCTTTGACAAGCGTATTCAGCTTTCCATCGGAAAATGTACCGGCACCGCCCTCACCAAACTGTACATTGGATGCCGGATCTAACACTCCGGTCTGCCAGAAGGCTTCTACGTCCCGCATACGCTCTTCCACGCATCTGCCACGCTCTAAGATCAGTGGTTTATATCCGCCCAAGGTAAGTGCATAGGCACAGAAAAGTCCTGCCGGTCCCGCACCGACAACAATCGGAGCATATGAAAATGACAACTGACTGTTCTGTGGGATCTGATATTTTTTCGGTTTGGTTGACATAATATTATTATCGTGAACCTTTTTCAAAATCTGATCCTCATTTGTCGTTTCAACATCCACTGAATAGACATAATGTAGTTCCGGTTTCTTCCTTGCATCGATCGATTTTTTTACGATCGAATAGGTAAACTTCTGATCCGGTTTCAGATGAAGCTGTTTTTTTATCTTCTGTTCTAACTGTTCCCTGTTGTGATGAATTGGTAATTTGATCTGATTTATTCTTATCATTGCTTGCGTTTCCTTCCGGCAAGTGCCCTGACTGCCGCAGATTTTCCTGCCACATAACCGCTCGACCATGCCCACTGGAGATTGTATCCGCCACAGGTTCCGTCAATATCGATCACTTCCCCGGCAAAATAGATCCCCGGCACGATTTTAGACATTAAAGTCTGATGATCCAGCTCGTCTGTTTTGATCCCACCGGCACATACCTGCGCCTGTTCAAATGTTTTACTTCCGATAATGTCGACCCGAAGCCCCTTTATCACGGCACAGAGCCGTTTTAACTCTGCATCCGAAACATTCCCAGCCGGTTTTTGCAAAGATATCTGTGCCTCTTTTAACAGTACTCCGGACAGTTTTTTATTCATAAGACCGATCACTGCCTCGCCTGCCGTTTTGCCATGGGCAAACCTGCCAAAACGTTTTTGCAGCAGCTGCAGCAGTTCTTCTTTCCCAAGATCCGGCATAAAATCAAGAAGTGCAAAGACTTTTTTCTTCTGCTGTAATGCCCTTGTTGCATACCGGCTTAACTGAAATACCGGGATCCCGGAAATTCCAAAGTCCGTAAGCTGCAATTCGCCACGTTCGGATGCAGCCTCTTTGTTGTCTATGTAGAGACGGATCTCATTTTCTGCACGGATTCCTGCAAGTGCTTTAAAAAATGACTGTTTTCCCTGCAACTGCACCAGTGCCGGGACGGCCGGAACCATATGATGTCCCAGTTTTTCGATCAATGGAAAGGCACTGCCATCACTTCCGGTCTTTGGCGATGCCAAAAGCCCGGTTGCAAAGACAACCGATGTGGCGTAAAACTCGCCGTGATCTGTCTTTAACAGAAAACCGTCCCCTTTTGCCGTCAGCTTCGACAGGTTACAGGACACCTCCTCTGTTATGCCAAGATACGCAGCCTCCATGCGCAGCACATCCAGCACCGATGCCGCCTGTTCGCTCGCCGGGTAATAATATCCGTTTTTTATCTTTGGATAAATCCCCAGTTCTTCAAAAAAGGCGACTGTATCAGCTACCCCAAACTGCTTAAAAACAGGCACAACAAATGCAGGGTTCTCACCTCTGTAACATGAGTCCCCCTGCACGGCATTCGTATAATTGCATTTTCCATTTCCGGTCACAAGGATCTTTTTCCCGACCCGGTCCATATGTTCTATAATGATTGTTTTCGCACCATTTCTGGCAGCAGAGACCGCTGTCACCAGACCTGACGCACCTCCACCGATCACGGCTACATCTATCTGTTTCATAATAAATTATTTTAGCATAAGAATTTCAAACATTCAACCGCCTTATCTTTAACTGGAATAACTCTCAAGAAAGGCATATAATTCCTGTTCATTCTGAAAATAAATGCCACTCTCCGCCTTTTTTGCTGCTGTCTCATCAAGCTCGTCCACCCGGATATTGGTTTCAAAGTAGATCTCTTTTTCGCCTTTCCGGTAGACCACCAGTATATCCTCTTTTACCAGGATAACATATTCATAGGTTCCCGGCGGTGCCATGCTTTCTGTGATCTCTAATGCTGTCATTTCCTCCGTTTCGCTCTGTATCTGTTGCGGCATTTTTTCTCCCTGTTCCGTTTTGTTTTTGGATGGAATAAAATAACAGACTCCCACCGTCACAAGTGCTGCCGCAAAAAAGCAAATACCTACCGTCTTTTTCATGTTTCCTCACAATCTGCGGATCTGTCCGCGCCGCCCGGATGGGCATGTTACGATAAGTATTTGCTATTTTTTTGTTTTTATACATTTATTGTAATAAATGGAATTTCTTTGCAAGTGCAACCAGAAGATGTCCTTTCGGGAAACGTAAGATCTCCTGCTCACTTAATCCTTTTAATAATAACAACAGTACTGCGTAGACAACCGCACCGATCATAATCGAAACGATCGTTGCCACCGTATTGCTTCGGATCAGGTATAAAATCCCCTTGTAACACAACAGCACCACAACACCCATTCCAACGGAAGATACCGCCGGCACAAAAAATGTCTTAAACACTTCCTGTCTGTAGCCACTGTATTTTCTTAAGGAACGTCCATTTAAAATACACATCAGCAGTCCAAATACCATATTGGCGATCACGACTGCATAGATATTTAAGTCCAGTAACAACATCAGTGCGACCAGTACGATCAGATGCAGTACCAGTGCGATCAGTGCATTTTTGATTGGCTCTTTCATCCGGTTAATGCCCTGCAACAGTCCATTGGATAAGGTCGACAGGGAAAATACCAGTACCGCAGCCGCTCCCACCTGAAGCATTCTGGCAGAAATCTCAGTGGAATCATGCAGTAACATCTGTAAGATCGGAGATGCCAGTACGCCCATTCCGACTGCACACGGGAATGCGATCACCATGATAAAACGGGTTGCCATGTTCATCTGCCGTTTGGCTTCCTGTCTCTTGCCGCTTGCGTAAGCTGCCGTCAATGCCGGTACTGAAGAGGCTGCCAGCGCAGATGCAATGGAGATCGGCACATTGATCAGAAGCTGATATTTTCCGGAATAGATACCGCTCCAGCTGCCGTACTGTGCTTCGGTATACCCCTGAAATGCCGCAAGATGTTTGTATACACCATCATCGATCAGCGCATTACAGTTATAAATGGTACTGCTGAGCAATACCGGCACGATCGTTGCGATCAGCACTTTCATAATGGAACCATACGAATCCACATTTGATTTTCGTTCTTTTTTCAGACGTTTCTTAAATGGTCCAAGGTACACGACAAGCACAAAGGTACAAAACAGCAACGCCGTTACCGCACCCATTGCCGTACCAAGGGTACCGCCCGCAGCGCCGTAAGCCGCCGCATAATTTTCTTTGTTGTCGAGAAGTGCGCCTGCTTTTGCTCCCTCTTCTACCAGAACGTATGCTGCCCAGACACTGACGATCGCATTTACGATCTGCTCTAAGATCTGTGAAGTCGCACTCGGCATCATCGTTCCAAGTCCCTGGAAAAATCCACGCATAACGCCAAGTACCGCTACAATCAAAAGTACCGGAACCAATACCTTTACTGCAAAGATACTGAGCGGTGTACGCATTAACGTCGTCGTGATAAATTCTGCACCGAAATATAAGATCAGTGCTGCGATCGTTCCCGATACCACACCAAACAAAAGTGCACATTTCAGAATACGGTATACATTTCTCCTGCGCCCCTGTGACATATTTGCGGAAACCAGTTTGGAAACCGCAAGCGGAAGGCTGTAAGACGAAATGATCAAAAGGATATTGTAGATGCGGAAGGCTGTTCCGTAATAATTGTTTCCGGTATCGCCAATAATATTGGTCAATGGAATACGGTAGATCAACCCAATAATCCTGCTGACGATCGATGCGACCGCCAGAATAGAGCCCTGCATCAGAAAGCTGTTGCTCTTTTTATTCTGTCTGCCCATGTAACTAACCTCGATTTATCTTAAAATGTTTAACTCATTCAAGATGATGTTCTGCTTTTCCTCCATGACTGCCGCTTCCTCCGGTGTCATGTGGTCATACCCGAAGAGATGGAGCATGCTGTGCACGATCAAAAAGGAAAACTCCCTCATTTCACTGTGCCCATAGCTTTCTGCCTGCTCCAACACCTTATCTACTGAGATCAGGATATCTCCAAGCATGATCTCGCCGGTATCCGGATTGAAATTATCGTCATAATCCTCTTCCAGTCTGGAAAAATCGCCTGCCTGCTCATAGGAAAGCATTGGAAATGACAAAACATCCGTTGGTCTGTCGATCTGACGGAAATTTTTGTTTACTTCATGGATTCCTTCGTTGTCCGTAAGAGTCAGATTTACCTCTGCCTCATAAGGAAAATCCTCATGTTCTATCGTATAGTCGATGACCTTTCTGGCAATCTCTTCCCAGTCAAAGGAAAACGGCACGTCCACTTCTGTCTCAATAAAAAGGCTCATAACAAATCTCCTTCCTGTACCAGGTATTCCCTGATCTTTAAGAACATATTCATACTCATCCCCGCATTGTCATACATGCCATTGGTAGAAAATTCATTCAGGGTCTGATAAATCACCATGTCCTGATTCCACTCACTCGACATCGTTGTCTGGTCAAGCACTTCTACCTTTTTCATTACCCCATCCACCATCTGGATGATCGCAGATTCTACGGTAGATGGCAGTGTTTCTTCTCCCTTATATTCATTGATGATCCGGATCACGCTCTCCGGAAAGCACTGTTCCTCTGCGATCCGCACACCGCTCTCCCGTATCGTCTCACCCCGTAAGATACCGATCCGGTAATAAAATCCGGCAGCACGGCAGACTTTTTCATCTGCACCAACTGCTTTTGCACAGTCTCCGGCAAGCTCCGATACCCGTCTGGCATGTTTGTAATCCTTTTTGGAAAAACGTGCCAGTTCCTTTGCCAGAGGGAACGAGGCATCAATGATGTCATCCAGCTGTGTTGTGATCTCTGCATCCCGGTCGTTGACTGCACGATGGAAAAAGACAGCCAGCAGGGAACAAAGAAATGCACCTTCTGTTGCCCCCAGGAAAAACAGGCTGAGCCGCACTTCCTGATAGGACAGATAATAAAAGATCCCCGGCAGCATGGTGCAAAGGCAGAATATGATAATGTTGTACCATAAAATACGGCTGTACTGCATCGCTTCCGCGAGCATGGCACCAAACAGTGTCATCAGACAGCACAAAACCAGTTCCTGCACATGAAATCCTGCCATCAAAGCAAGGATCGCATCCCAGAAGATCCCGACACAGAGTGCGATCCCCTGATTGGAAAATGCAAGCATGCAGATCGGAATCACAATAACCGGACGCAGAAACTCCGGCATGGCAGCACAGACCACTGCCGCAATGGCAGCGATCAGATATCCTTTCAGCACCTTCCTGAAGTCAGTTCCGGCATTATTTGATATCAATTTCATCGCGCGATGGTGTTCTAAAACAAACAAAAACAATACAAAAAAAGTAATGCAGACCAGGATGACAGACAATAACTGGTCAAGCCAGAGTGCCTTTTCATACCCTATGATACCGATTGCAGTAATTGTAATCACAAACATCAAGAACACATTCAACACTCGTTTTCCTATGATGCGTTCCTGCATTACTGTTTCATCTCCTGTCTTTTTCTTGTGGATGACGTGCGCCCTTTGGCTGTTTTCGCCTTAGCCTTGCTCTCGTAATCCTCGTATGCTTTTACGATCTTTTGTACCAGCGGATGACGTACCACGTCCTGACTGGTCAGTTCGCAGATGCCGATCTCATCCACTTTCTTTAATACTTTAAGCGCAGCATCAAGTCCCGATGGGCTTCCCGGTGCTAAATCTTTCTGCGTTGCATCTCCGGTAATGACCGCTTTGGAGCCAAATCCGATACGGGTTAAAAGCATCTTCATCTGTGCCGGCGTTGTATTCTGCGCCTCATCTAAGATGATAAACGCATTGTCTAAAGTACGACCTCTCATATAGGCAAGCGGTGCGACCTCAATCAGTCCCTTTTCCATATTTTTCTGGAAACTCTCTGCGCCCATGATCTGATACAGGGCATCATAAAGCGGTCTTAAATACGGGTCGACCTTGCTCTGCAGATCTCCCGGCAAAAATCCAAGTTTTTCTCCTGCTTCTATGGCAGGTCTGGTTAAGATGATACGGCCAACCTCTTCGTTTTTAAATGCAGTGATCGCCATTGCCATTGCAAGGTAGGTCTTACCGGTACCCGCCGGTCCCATGCCAAATACGATCATCTTTTCCCGGATCGCATCAACATAATGTTTCTGTCCCAGTGTTTTCGGTTTTACCGGCTTGCCATTTATCGTATGGCAGATGCAGTCCTTGTCGATCTCTACGATCGCATCCTGCTTTTCCTCTGCCAGCAATGCCAGTGCATAGTTTACGTTCTGCTCTGTGATAACGTTTCCACGCTTGGATAATTCGATCAGCTGCAAAAACACATCCGAAGCGCGTTTGATCTGTGTCTCGCTGCCGAGGATCTTCATATTTTCCCCGCGCAGAACAACGGTCACATTTAAAGTGCGTTCTATCTTTTTAATATAAGTGTCAAACTGGCCAAAGACATTAGCCATATGGTCAGATGGAATATTTAATGATACTTCAGTCAGACTCATCCGTCGTTTGCCTTTCTTCACTCGTAATGTCAGGTACTTCTGTGGGTGCATAAGATACGATGCTCTGATAGGCTCGGATCGTTCCTTTTACCACATAGTTCTGCTTTGTTTTTACTATCATAACATTTTTTTCTATAATTTGAATACCCTTTTCTTCCAATTCTGTAAGATAATTTTTTAAATTCTTCTCCGCAAGTGCCTTGATCTGCTCTTTCGTATACAGTTTTTCAGTCGTTTCATACGCCTGACAGGTTCGCTTTTCCAGAAAAACGGGAAGATAAAAATTGTCGGTAAAATGAAATTGTTCCGCCTCTGTCACGATCTCATATGAAGTCTTTTCATCCAGCCGGAAAAACGGGTTCCGGATTTCCGTGTCAAAAAAGCGCAGCCCGTAATCTGTCTTTACCTCTCCGGTAAAAACCTGATCCAGATATGCTCCTTTGATCGTATCTTCATAGGGATAGACCACCTCCGCATAAATATCCGCATCCGCACTGTGCGATAAGTATTTTGAGATCTCTCCATCATCATTTAAGATCTCGATCTGCCCGCTGACAAGGATATCTCCTTTTTTTACCTCGCCAGCCTCTTTGACAAGCGGGGTTCCGCTGCGGGTTACCATGTCTTTGATCACACCGTCTTCTGATGCGACAATGTCAAATACCCGGTCATCTTCTTTCTTATATTCCTCATCCGGCAGCAGGCTTTCCTGAATATCAACGGTCATCTTCGTGCCATAGATTTTGATAGAAGTCCAGATGACTTCACTGTACTTCGTCCTTAAATCCTCTTCCAGCAGGGCACAGTCGATTTCTTTAATTTTTGCGCCAAAAGCGGCATTTTCCTCTTTCAGAAAATCCAGCACCATCTCTTCGGACAGATGGGAAT
>JBNMKU010000067.1:0-12892 GCA_050874505.1 Roseburia sp.
CCCACATACTTCTAAGTACGTTTCCAACGGTTGGCCAGTGATATGCAGGAAGCTCCATAACGAATGGTGCAGGATCTCCTGCGAACATTTTTGTTTTCTTTAAGATGATACCGGAGCAGATGATTGCTGCGATACCAACGAAATATGCACTTGTTGCAACCCATCCTGAATTTCCGAAGAATGCACCTGCGATCATAGCGATGATCGGAAGTTTTGCACCACATGGAATGAATGTTGTTGTCATAATTGTCATTTTTCTGTCACGGTCATTCTCGATCGTACGGGAAGCCATAACACCGGGAACTCCGCATCCACTACCAATTAACATTGGGATAAAGGATTTTCCGGAAAGTCCGAATTTACGGAAGATACGATCCATGATGAAAGCAACACGGGCCATGTATCCGCAGGACTCTAAGAATGCAAGGAAAATAAATAATACAAGCATCTGTGGTACGAAACCGAGTACTGCACCAACACCGGCTACGATACCGTCAAGGATCAGTCCCTGTAACCAGTCTGCACATCCGATCGCATTTAAACCGCTCTCAACTGCAGGAGGAATGATCTCACCAAATAATACATCATTGGTCCAGTCTGTTACAAAACTTCCGACTGTTGTTACAGATACATAATATACAATGAACATAACAACTGCGAAAATTGGAAGTGCAAGCCATCTGTTCGTTACGATGCGGTCGATCTTATCAGATGTTGTCAGCTCCTGTTTATTGTTCTTTGTGATACATTCATCAATAATAGAAGAAATATATACATATCTCTCATTTGTGATAATGCTCTCCGTGTCATCATCAAAAGAGTCTTCCATCTGTTTGATCTCTACAGAAACATCAGGAACCTGTTTCATCTGCTCGCCGATCTTATTATCTCTCTCTAATAATTTGATCGCAAAGAAACGTTTCTGATCTTCTTCTACAATACCGGTTAATTTGTTTTCTACAGTGCGGATGTAATCTTCTGCCTCTTTGGAAAACTCGTGTACCGGGATTACTGTTTTCTTTGCCTGTGCCAGTGCAACTGCTTTTTCTGCTGCTTTCTGGATACCAGTTCCCTTTAACGCGGAAATCTCAACAACTTCACAGCCTAATTTTTTGCTTAATTTATCAATATGTACCTTATCACCGTTCTTCTCTAAGATATCCATCATATTGATCGCCATGATAACCGGAATTCCAAGCTCCATTAACTGGGTAGAGAGATACAGGTTTCTCTCGATGTTGGTTCCATCTACGATATTGATAATGGCATCCGGTCTGTCGCCGATGAGGTAATTTCTGGCAACGACCTCCTCTAAGGTATAAGGAGATAAAGAATAGATACCTGGTAAGTCCATGATGATCACATCTTTGTGTCCTTTTAATTTTCCTTCTTTTTTCTCTACCGTAACACCCGGCCAGTTACCTACGAACTGGTTCGAACCTGTCAGGGCATTGAATAATGTTGTTTTACCGCAGTTAGGGTTACCTGCGAGTGCAATTTTTACTGCCATAACGTTTCTCCTTTTTGTGGTTTGTTCTTACTTCCTTTTGTTTGCTTTGGCTGTCTTTCGTTAGCTACTGCTAACAATCGGGCAAAAAAAATTACTCTACTTCGATCATCTCAGCATCTGCTTTTCTTAAGGATAACTCATATCCTCTGACGGTTACCTCAACAGGATCCCCAAGCGGTGCTACCTTTCTTACATAGATATCGACACCCTTTGTAATGCCCATGTCCATGATTCTTCTTTTTACCGGACCCTCTCCGGTCAGTTTCTTCACCTTGACGGTACTACCGCAGGCCACTTCTTTTAATGTTTTCATATACTGGCTCCTTTTTTAATATCTATCAACAGCAGTCGCGCCCCAAAGGACGCCTGTCATTGTAAGCTCATTAAACCATGATCTTATTTGCCATATCTTTTCCAATTGCTACGCGTGAGTCTTTTACATTGACGATCATGTTTCCTCCGATCTCAGAAACAACAGTCACAACTCCTCCGGCAACAAATCCTAAATTTTCCAGAAATCTTCTGGTCTCTTCTTTTCCTCCCACTTTTTTAATCGTGTTTGGTTCTCCTGTACTTGCCATTGTAAGCGGCATCATATCATCCTCTTCCTCTGTCCGTATTGATAATGAGTTTCAATTTGTTTTCTACAGTGGTTAGTATAATCTAACGTTCATTAGATGTCAATAACATTATTGATATTTTTTCTCAATATTTTTATTTTTTTCACCTGTGCAGATTTCACCCTGTGCGTTTTCCACACAAAAAAGGAGCGAAACCCCGCTCCGGTTCTGCTCCTTTTTCGTTCTAAACGGTTTTCACACACTGGGAAAACTTCTGTTTTGCATTCTGTACTTTATTCTGTTCTGCATCCGGTGTCGGATAATATCCTCTCTGATGCATCATATTAAATACATCCTCCTGAATGCTGTGCTCCTGTTCGAGGCAATGTAAGATTGCATCCCTCACACCATCATGCACACATTCATTTGCGAATGTATTGTAGTTGTTGGTCGCGGTCTTCTCCGCTGTCAGTGCATCTGCCAAAATCTCTTTGTCTGTATAAATCTGCTCTGTCATCTCATCCTGCCCTTTCTTCCAAATCGGATTGCCATTAGCTTAGCTGCGCATACAGGGAATTAAAGTGTCCCTGATGTTTCTGGGAGATCTCTGTAAATTTTGCACTGATCTCCTGATCCTGTGTATGCTCTGCAAGCATCTGGAATTTCTTAATAAGAAGTTCTTCCTCTGTCAGCAGGTCATTTAATGCGGATAATTCTTTTTCTGATAACTGGCTCATACGCTACCTTCCTTCCTGTTTATTGAAAGAAAAACTGCCTGCAAACCTTTGCATCTGCATTTTCCTTTTCAGAAACATTCTGTCCGGTTTTTCTATTTTTATGCGCCGTCTTCCGGTCTTTCCAATAGTTTTCCCTGGCAGATGTCAGATAACATCTGATACAGGGTGCCCTGAAACAGCGGCTTGTCTAACAGATAATCTGCTCCGGCAGCTTTCATCTCATCCGCATGTTTTTCCATATCCCCTGAAAATCCGACCAGTACAATGGTATCACGGTCATATTGCTTTCGGATCTTCCGCATGATCTCCGGGGCGCATCCGCCCTCCATCTGCCAGTTGACTGCGCAGATGTCAAATCCGTCTCCGCTCTCATATGCCTCTTCCAGACACTGCATTGTCTCTGCCTCATCCGCTGCGACATCATAGCTCATTCCAAGGCGGTTTAAAAGAATTTTATAATAATCCCGGTAAATCTCTTCATCCCCTACATTTAACATCCGTACCGAAGAAAAATCCCCGCGCTGCGATACCGGTGCTTTCCCTTTATTTAATGGGAACGCGATCCGAAGAGTATCCTCTGTCCTTGTAAACGTACCACGCAGCATCTCCGCCATCGTCTTCGTCACCAGATAACTGTTCTCTTCCATTTCTTTGATCTTATCCGATGCCCCTGCTATGGTAAGGATAACTTCCCCGTCCTCTTTGCAGTCCACAGCATACTGTGTCCTTACAGTCTTTGATTTTGCCGTTGCAGCCTTTAGCAGGTTCTCCCAGATACGTCTGATATGTTCTTCATCACCAAAGAGATATTCACAGTCTAATGTCTCTTCTTCAAAGATCACCTCTACCTTTTCTCCCCATACATTCTCATATCTGCGTGCTGCAATCGTCTCTGTCATGCGCTTTATGGAGAATACACGGTTTCGGAAAGTTCCATACTCTCTTCCGGTCTCATATACCTCTGCGATATTGCAAAGCATCTGTTCCATCTGTCCGATCTGTTCTGCGATCACAGACTGCTTCCCACCAGGTTTTTCTCCTGCCATGTCTTTTAAGATCTGGCGCATCCGCTCGACCATGACAACGGTATAATTATCTCTCACCCGGCTGATATATCGTTCGCGCTGCATCTTCTCAGAAAGAAACTCATGCTCATAGATATAATTGTGTGCAATATTTCGGACACGTTTCCTTATGATCTCCGGATTACAGGGCGAAAAGATAAAGTCATCCGCCCCCGCCTCTAATACTTCCTCTTCTAAGGTCTCGTCAATGGCTGATTTTACGATAACCGGTATGTGCCTATGTTTTCTGCTGCCCCGGATCCACTTTAAGACCTCTTTACCATCCATCCCCGGCATGCAAAGATCTAAAATAACAAGGTCTACTGCCTCTTTTTGCAGCATCAAAATGGCAGCATTCCCGTCTGCTGCCTCTATGATCTTATATTCTTCCTCAAAAATCGCCCGTAATGATGCCCGGTTCACCTCGACATCATCTATCACCAACATCGTAAGCTGCCTTCTCATATCCGTTTTATCCTCTTCTCTTCCTGCTTTTATTATACAAGATTCCCCGGAAAACAGGGCAGAAAGTTATTTGCTTTTTTCGACAAAATAAGACATGCCTAATTTAAGATCAGCTGTGCCAAGAGCTCATACATCTGGCGGATATCCACCGGTTTGTTTAAATGTGCATTCATGCCTGCCTCTAATGATTTGCGCACATCCTCTTCAAAAACATTTGCCGTCATCGCAATGATCGGGACCTTCACACTGTCTGCATGTGCCGCATTCCGGATCATCTGCGTCGCCTTTAACCCATCAAGCACCGGCATACGGATATCCATTAAAATGGCATCATAATAGCCCGCCTCATGACCAAGAAAACAGTCCACGCCCTCCTGTCCGTTTACTGCGACGTCCACTGTAAAGTTCTTATGAACTAAAATATTTCTGGTGATCTCGATATTGATCTCGCTGTCCTCTACTAAAAGGATCCTTTTTCCTGAAAAATCATAATCCTTTTCCTGACTGCCTGATGCACCTGCCGTCTCTTCGCTTCTTGCAAGTGGGAGCGTTACCACAACGGTTGTTCCGGTATTTTTCCTGCTGTATACCTGGATGTTCCCACCCATGAAATCAAGGATATTTTTCGCAATGGTAAGTCCGAGCCCGGTTCCGCCCT
The DNA here is from genome assembly GCA_050874505.1 of Roseburia sp. Lineage (GTDB taxonomy): Bacteria > Bacillota > Clostridia > Lachnospirales > Lachnospiraceae > Roseburia. The sequence continues at coordinate 4,995 of JBNMKU010000067.1, forward strand.
CCAACGTTGTCACTGCCTTTTCTTCCTGCTCAAATGCGTCAAATGCATGTGCGATAAAGTCCGCACTCATGCCAATGCCGGTATCCCGGATCTCAAAACGGAAGATTCCTTCCTTTTCATCCTCCCGCAGCAATTCTGCGATAAAATCAACACGTCCCCCTGCCGGAGTAAACCAGATCGCATTTTTTAAAATATGGAGCAATGCCTCCTTTAACTTTTCACTGTCAAAGCAATAACTTTTCTGCATGGCTCCGCGTGTCTCCATGGAAAACCGGATCTGTTTTTCTCCTGCCCTGCTCTTAATCTCTCCCGATAGTTCTTCCAGAAAACAACGAAAACAGGTATCCTTTTTATTGTCTGCAACCCGTCCACTTTCTAGCAGCGACAAATTCAAAATATCATCAATAAAGGAACGCAAAAAATAGGCAGATTTTTCGATCTTATCCAAATTTTCCAAAACCTGCTTCTGGTTACCGATATTCTCTTTACTCAGATACGTCAGACCAATGATCGAATTCATCGGTGTTCTGATCTCATGGCTCATACGCTCCAGAAAAATATTCTCTGCCTGTATCTCCTGTCTTGCCTGAAGCAGTGCATCATATAATTCCTGACTGGTCTGTGTCATTTCTATTTCTTTTTTCATTACTGCCGTGATTCTCTCTTACTTTATTTTTATTATTTTCTGTTACTAAAGTACTGTATAAATATACCATATCCCATTTTCCCTGTTTTTTCAATGGGTTTTCTCAATAATTGTCCAGAAAATGTACAATCTTTCCATCCTTTTTATATGCGATCACTGTATTTAAATTCACATTTTCCACGCTCTTAAAAATATTGCCCTCCACAAATGGGTTTACTTTGGAAAGTCCCACGATCAGTTCCTTGATCTCCTGCCGTTTGGATAATGCCACGCCATCCTCATCACAGTTTACGCAGTCCTCTGTAAACCGGCAGGCACACTGTAAAAATTCCAGTCCGTTGTCATCGCGCCAGTCCTTGATGTCCTGCTCCCGTACCAGATAAAGCGGCCGGATCAGCTCCATCCCTTCAAAATTGGTGCTGTGGAGTTTTGGCATCATAGTCTGTACCTGTGCCCCATATAACATTCCCATCAGAATCGTTTCTATCACATCATCATAGTGATGTCCCAGGGCAATCTTGTTGCATCCACATTCTTTTGCTTTGCTGTATAAATATCCTCTGCGCATCCGTGCACATAAGTAGCATGGATTTTTATCGATATCGACCACTGCATCAAAGATCTGCGTTTCAAAAATGGTCAGCGGAATACCAAGGATCTTTGCATTTTTCTCGATCTGGTTCCGGTTTGCCTCTGTGTACCCCGGGTCCATGACCAGAAAGACACAGTCAAAGTTGATCTTTCTGTGACGTTTCAGTTCCTGAAAACACTTTGCAAGAAGCATGGAATCTTTCCCTCCGGAAATACAGACTGCAACTTTATCCCCATCCTGTAACAGATCATATGTATTGATTGCTTTCGTAAAACGCGAAAATATCGTCTTGTGATATTTTTTTCGAAGGCTTAATTCGATTTCTTTCTGCCATTCTTCCGTGTGCATGTCCATACTAAAAGTTCCCTGCTTTCTTTCTATTTTCCATCGTTCTCATATCTTTCCATTTTATAATGTTTCAAAATGTGTGTCAATCTTCTAATCGCAAAAATAATGCCCTCCGATCTTACACTCGATCTCATCGGTCAACGGAAACGTGGAAAAATAAATGCACGATGGGCTCAGACGGTCAGTCTCTCCATTTAACACCTGTTCGATCGACTGATATTCCTTTTCCGTCGGCATTGCCCTGTCCCGGTATGGAAATGAACAGAACTGCTGCGGGTGTTCCTGCCCGAGCACTTCATAAAGCGTATCGGGATACCAGTCAGACCGCATCCGGTTGAACACGACTTCCACCACCGCCTGCTGTCCTTCCACCGGTTCCCCGGCAGCTTCGATCCAGACGATCTTTGCAAGCAGCTCTTTTTCCTCCTCACTGAGCGAGATCCCCCAGCGGTTTTTACAGATTTCCACTTCTGCCACCGTTTCTTCTGTGGCATCGCATGCCTCGGTTTCCACCTCTTCTGCGATGATCTCCTTTTTTTCCAGCTTCCCCTCATAGGGCAAAAATCCCCAGACCCGCTCCATCTCCACCCTGACGGGTTTCCCGGGCAACGCAGATCCTTTCAGACATACCAGAAACAACAATAGTCCTATTATGGTAAAAATTCCCTTTTTCATGATTCCAGTCCACCTTTTCTATCATTCCTAAAGGTATATCCAAAAATTCATTTTTTATGCAAAAAAACACCGGATTTTTTCTCCGATGTTTTTTGAAATGTCAAAGACACTTTTTATTCCCGAAAGGCACAGTCTGTTCTGTCACACGCTGCGCACAGATGAATTGCTGCTCCCTGCCCTTCTTTTTTTGTCCTTTCGTCCGTCTGTTTTAATTCCGCTAAAAAAACAACGCTTTTTTTCGGTTCCAGACAATATGCCTCGTTGCATGTGACCGCCACCCCTGGAAGCTTCGCCAAAAGCTTTTTCATGTTTTCCAGTGGCAGTTCCGGTCTGCTCCCGAAAAAATGAAATGCCCCGACTTCATAGCAGGTGTGTTCCATGATATAATCTGAAAACTGCAGATAGGCATTGCGCATCATTTCACCTGCGATCACTTCGATCATATAGGCTCCCTCAATGTCCTCCCGTCTGGTATAGGTTTCCTGCAGCGCATCCAGTGATTTTCCCAGAGTCAGTGCTACGCCGGCATAGTTTGATCCCTCTTCCGGCAAAAGCAGATAAAATCCCTCTTCCGCTTCCACCGTCGTCCGGATTTCTGCCGCGACCTGCCGCATTTTTTTGATATCTTTCCATTCATAATGATAGCGGTGCGCGATCGCTCTGACATAAGTCTCTGTTAAATTTTTTCCTGCATCCGTCCGGATAAACAGAATGTCATTGTTCCTCTTTTCCACTCTTTTTTCCTTTTTCAAAAACTGCATGATGATGTCGTAATTTTCCGGTTCATGCGGAAACGTGCAATGCAGACAGGATTTGATCTCCTGCCCCTTACTGGTAATATATTCCGGTCTGCCCGGACAGTGTTCTAAAAAATAGAGCGGGCAGAAACAAAACAGACAGTTCATCTCCGTAATTCCCTCATGACAGGGGTAATATTTACACGCTCTGTTTTCAAAATAACGATACGATGCTTCCATCTTACTGCTCCTCTTTTACGATCACGATCGTTAAATATCCCGCCTGCGGGTCGATCGCATCAAGCCCCGTCCTTATCCTCTCATTTTCCATGCCACAGTTTTCTGCCACAGTAACCTGCAGTTTTCTGGTCTTTGCCTGCCCCGTTAGAAGTTCTTTCAGCTGGGCTAATTTCTTTCCTGACTTCATATAAACACGCGGTCCACGAAGTTCCATCGTGTCTTTCATGTCATACGATGCCGGAATGATATGGATCTCCTCCGGCATATCCGCAAGTGAGATCCCTGCCGCACCAGCAGCCGCACAAAAGGACGGCACACCATTTATCACATGCGCTTTCTCCCCGGCTGCCCTGATCCTGCCATACATATACTGAAAGGTCGAATAGACACATGGATCTCCGATTGTTAGAAATGCCACCTGTTTTCCCTGCCGCAGCTGTTTTAATATCTTCTCTGCATTTTCCCCGTGATGTTTTTGTAACAATGCCGCATCTTTTGTCATCGGAAATGACAGTGGCAGCAGCTCTTTTTCTTCAATCTCCGGGTAACTCTGCTTTACGATCTGGTACGCATGACAGTGTTCCTTTTCCTGCGCCGGCAATGCGATGATATCGCTCTCTTTTAAAATGCGCAATGCCTTTATGGTCAGAAGCTCCGGATCTCCCGGGCCGACTCCGACTCCATATAATATACCACTCATGTTTGTCTCCATTCTATGCTCTGTTCTGATAGTCTGCCGCTTTTTTTAAGAAATGCTCTGCATATGCCGGGTTGGAATAATAATAAAGATGCGGGAAACCAAACCAGCCCCCGTTCTGCTTTACCACACACTCCCAGCCTCTTTTGGACACCGGTTTTTCTGCCAGGCATGCCGTTCCGTTTTGTTCGCTGTCATAATAGTGAAATTCGTGCCCCCTGATCTTTTCTCCTGCTCCCAAAAATCCAGTTTCTTTTTCGGTAAGTTCGATATAACCAAACCGCACCAGTTTTCCGGCATATCTGCAGTGCCCCGGAATGACGCCTGTCATCTTATACACATGTTTTTGCATATCCTCCATCGTCTCATGAAGGTAAAGAAAACCACCACATTCTGCCACGGTTGGCATCCCATCTAAAATATGTGCCTTTACGGATGCAAGCATTTCCGTGTTTTCTGACAGCTCTCCCGCGTATAATTCCGGGTAACCGCCTCCTAAGAGCATCGCCGAAACGCCCTCCGGCACTTTTTTATCCTGCAATGGGGAAAAAAACAATAATTCTGCCCCCATTTTCTGCAACAGTTTTAAGTTATCCTCATAATAAAAACAGAATGCCTCATCCAACGCCACTGCAACTTTTACTTTTTCCTTCAACCGGAACAAAGGCGGCTGATACAAAGAAGATAACTCCCCGGCACTCCCCGCAAGTTTTTCGATAGCATCGACCTCCACCGTCTCCTCCAAAATCTCTGCGGCGCGTTCTGTTTTCTCCCGGATATCAAAGATCTCCTGCGGCATTTTTAACCCCAGATGACGGCTTTCAAACTGTAAGTCCTGCTGTTTTGGAAAGTACCCTAACACCTTTACCGGCAATGCCCGCTCGATCTCCGGGCGGATGGTTTCATAAAACATCTTTGAGGTCCGGTTTAAAATGACCCCTTTGATCAGATGCGCAGTATCATACTGTAAAAATCCGGCGATCACCGCCAGAATGGATCTTCCCATTCCATGTGCATCCAAAACCAGAATGACCGGTGTCTGCAATACGCGCGCCAGATGATAGGAAGAACCTTCTTCCCTGATGCCGCCAAGTCCGTCATAAAGTCCCATCACGCCCTCTATGACCGATAGTTTCTGCTCTCCTGCCGACTCTAAAAACAGATATCTGGTCGTCTCCTCACCGGTAAAAAAAGTATCCAGATTTTTCGATGGAATCCCGAGCACCTTTTTGTGGAACATCGGATCGATATAGTCCGGTCCGCATTTAAAAGCTGCCGGATCTTTTCCTCTTTTTTTCAATGCTGCAAGCAGGGCACAGGTCAGAAGCGTTTTTCCGCTCCCGCTGCCTGGTGCCGCTATCATGATCCTTGGTGCCTTCATTCTTCCATTCCTCCAAATGTAAATGAACAGATATAAACCGGATTTTCTGCCTGCATCAGATGATACCGTCCTGCCTTTTTCGCACGGCTGACCGACACCTGCACGATCTCCTCATCTGTCACCTGAAATTCGTCCAAAAGAGCGGTAAGCTCCCCTGTGGTTTCTAACGTGATGGCATTTGCCACCACACGCATCTTTTTATTTTTCTGATAGAGCAGATCTAAGATCTCTCTTAAGTTTCCACCGCTTCCACCGATAAACGCATGAGTCGGTACCGGAAGATCTCTGCATGCCTCCGGTGCCTCGCCCGGAACGATCGAAACAGTAGATAAATGAAATTTTTTACAGTTTTCCCGGATCAGTTCGATTGCCTCCGCTTTCCGCTCAATGGCATATACCTGTACCGTCTCATCCAGTCTTGCCACCTCGACAGCGATCGAGCCGGTGCCGCTTCCGATATCATAAAGCACATCTCCCGACCGAAGCCCCAACTTGCAAAGCGAGATCTCGCGCACTTCCTCCTTGGTCATTGGCACTTTTCCACGGATAAATGTTTCATCGGATAACCCCGGTGTCAGACATGGCAGTTCTGCCGCCTCATTTTGCAGGATGCAGGCATAGAGTCCCTCGCCTTTTAACTGGTCACACTGCTCCGGTGTCACCGTCACGATCTGTTCCTCTGGATAGGATAACTGATAGCCTGCTGTTATCTTTACCTGCTCCATTCCGGCAGATAACAGCACCTTTGCCATCTCGCATAGATCTTCTCTCCCGGATGTTAAACAGAATACTTTCTTTTCCCTTGCCAGCAGCTCCGGCAGCCATGCAATGTGTTCGCGTTTTCCATGCAGACTGATGATCTTAGCATCCTGCCAGCTGATCCCGCATCTTGCCGAGAGATAGGAAATGGAAGAAATGCCGGGGCAGCACTGTAAGGATGCAAGTACGCCCTCCTGATACATGGATTCTTTCCACTCTGGAAAAAGTTCCCGCATCTTTTTTGCTCCACTGTAAAATCCGGTATCGCCGGAAAACAGGATGACGGCTCTGCTCGTCTTTGGCGCATTTTTCTTTGCAAACTCACGCAGATACGGATAAATATCCCCCGGCAGGTAAAAATTCTTTTTCTCTGCATGCGGATTGCTGCCCTCCGGCAATGACTCTAACAGTCTTTTCGCTCCGATCAGACAGTCTGCCTGCCCGATCGCCTCTTTTACCTCTGCCGTGAGAAGTCCGCCATTTCCCATGCCGATCCCTGCAAGGGTCAGTTCCATCCGGCTCTCACAGAGTTTCTTTTCTGTCGTCATGCCGGGCAGCATGCCCTTTAGTCTGTTAATCTCCTGACAGACAAAGGCAAACGTATTTCCGGTCTGTTTTTTCTCTTTCTCCGGATTTTTGAGTACGATAACCGGAATGGAAAGGGCTGCTGCCGCCTTTAATTTTTCAGGATAGCCCCCTGTCTTTCCACTTTCTTTTGTCACCAGACAGCGGATCTCAAACTGCTTTAAGATTGCCCGGTTCAATTCCTCCGAAAATGGTCCCTGCATCGCAATGATCTGTTTTCCGGTAAGCCCATGCTCCTTGCAGATAGCAAGGCTTTCCTCGCCCGGCAGCACGCGCACAAACAATCGGTCTTTTAGTTCTTTTTTACTGCAATAGACCGCCAGTTCCTTGCTTCCTGTGGTAAGAAGGATATTTCCCTCTATCCCGGCTAACTGTTCCACACAGGCATGGCTGTCTTTTACATAGGTTACCGATGCACCGTATCCATCTGCCGCATCTTCGGTTTCCCTGCTTAACCGCAGATAGGGGATGCCCACTGCCTCTGCGCTTTTTTTGATGTTTTCGGAAACGACCGTTGCAAACGGATGTGTGGCATCCACGACTGCAAGCGGCTGTTTTTCCCGCATCAGTGCCTCCATCTCGTTTTCTTCCAGACGTTTTGCACAGAGGGTAATGTTTTCCCCCTCGTGCATCACTTCCCTGCCATATTCGGTTGCGACACAGACATACGTCTTTATTCCTGCAAAGTCTAAATGTTCTGCCAGTGTCCTGCCCTCTGTTGTCCCTGAAAAAAGTATGATCTGCTCCATGTTTCAATCCTTTTTACTGTTTCGTGAATCGACCCGGTAGCCCCTTTTTGTGATGAGCTTTCCACCGGAAATAAAACTGGTGGAATTTCCGATAAAGACGGTCGTAAACATATTGACCTGCCGCTCTCTTAGCTCTGCCAGTGTGCAGGTCGTCGCCTTCGTGCCCTCTCTTCCGATATTTTCCACATAGCCACAGGCACGGCTCTCCTCGATCTCCTCTAATAAGATATCACAGGCTCTCTTTAAATAATCCGCTCTCTTTTTGCTGGACGGGTTATAAAGTACGATCGCAAAATCTCCCATTGCCGCCGCGCGCAGACGTGTCTCGATCTTTTCCCATGGAGTTAAAAGGTCACTTAAGCTGATGACACAGAAATCATGATTGATCGGTGCGCCAAGTACCGCCGCACCGCTGTTTGCCGCCGTGATTCCAGGGATCACCACAAGTTCACAGTCCGGGTGGGACTGCCCGATCTCATACATCAAAGA
>JBNMKU010000068.1:0-12865 GCA_050874505.1 Roseburia sp.
ACATTCCGGTAAATCTCTGTGCAGATGGATGGCATCAAATTCACACTTGGTTGTGCAGACACCACATCCAATACACTTATTCGGATCTACGACAGATGCTCCACAGGAGAGACAACGTGCAGTCTCGATCTTGATCTGCTCCTCTGTCAGGGTCAGATGTGCATCTCTAAAGGATTTATGGCTATCGATCTTCTCATCTTTTGCCGGTCTCTGTCTGGACGCATTGTCATACTGGATCGGTGCCAGATTGGTCTTATCCAGTTCAATGAACTGACGACGGTTTCTTCCGATCGTCATACTTGCATTCTTATGTACAAAGCGGTGGATGGATTCTGCGCCCTCTTTTCCTGCTGCGATCGCGCTGATCGCGAAGTTTGGTCCTGTGTAAACATCACCACCAACGAAGATATCCGGCTCAGCGGTCTGATAGGTCAGTTCGTCAGCAACGGCTCCATTTCCTCTTCCAAGCTCTACCTTTGAGCCTTTCAGCAGGTCGCCCCAGAGAATGCTCTGTCCAATGCTTAAGTATACGTTCTCACATTCTACGGTGCGGGTATCATTTTCATCAAACTGTGGATTGAAACGTCCAGTCTCGTCTTTTACAGAAAGACATTTCTTTAATACAATACCGCATACTTTTCCATCTTTTACCAGTACTTCTTTTGGACCCCAGCCACAATTTACCTGGATTCCTTCTTCTTCTGCCTCGGTTACCTCATCGTCAGATGCCGGCATATGATCTCTGTCCTCTAAGCAGAACATAGATACCTCGGTAGAACCACAACGGCTGCTGGTACGCGCAACGTCGATCGCAACATTTCCGCCACCGATGACTACAGATCTTCCGTTTACTTTGTAATCTTCATTTCCACCGGAAACGATATGTAAGAAGTCTACTGCGCTCATTACGCCCTCTGCATCCTCGCCCGGGATACCTGCTTTGCGGCTTCCCTGACATCCGATTGCAAGATAAAATGCCTCATAGCCTTCTGCGCGGAGCTGGTCTAAAGTAATGTCTTTGCCGACTTCTACGCCACATTTGATCTCAACCCCCAGTGCACGGATGATATCGATCTCTGCGTCGACAACATCTTTCTCCAGTTTGAAAGAAGGAATACCATATACGAGCATTCCACCAGGACGCTCATTCTTCTCAAATACGACTGGTTTGTATCCTCTGGTTGCAAGGTAGTATGCACAGCTTAATCCGGCAGGACCACCACCGATGATCGCGATCTTCTGTGTAAATGTTCCACGGTTGGAAGGCTGGATAATTGGAGGAATGTATCTTGTCTCGGCATCTAAGTCTTTCTGTGCGATGAATTTCTTTACATCATCGATCGCTACTGCCTCGTCGATCGTTCCTCTGGTACATGCGGTCTCACAACGGTGGTTGCAGACACGTCCGCAGACTGCCGGGAATGGATTTTCTTTTTTGATCAGGGCAAGTGCATCGGTGTAACGTCCCTGTGCAGCCATTTTCAGATAACCCTGTACTGCGATATGTGCAGGACATGCGGTCTTACATGGTGCTGTACCGGTGTCATAACAGTTAATACGGTTGTTGTCACGATAATCAACATCCCATTTCTCCGGTCCCCATTTTACTGCATCCGGGAGCTCATGGCGTGGATATTCGATCGGTCCGTTATTGGTGCAGAGTTTCTGTCCTAATTTGGCAGCTCCTGCCGGGCAGTACTCTACGCAGCGTCCACATGCCACACATTTCTCTGTCTCAACCTTTGCCACATAAGCGGAACGTGACATGTTCGGTGTATTGAAGAGCTGTGAAGTACGCAGTGCGTTACAGATATTGACATTACAGTTACAGATTGCAAAGATCTTGTCCTCACCATCGATGTTGGTGATCTGATGAACAAATCCGTTGTCCTCTGCACGCTGTAAGATCTCCATTACTTTTTCACGGGTTACATAATGACCTTTGTTTGTCTCAACGAGATAGTCAGCCATATCGCCGACACCGATACACCAGTCTTCCGGATCATCGGCACATCCCTCTCCTAACACACCACGGGAGTAACGGCAGGAACATGGACCTGCTGCATATTTGCCATCGTATTTGTCTAACCAGTGGGAAATATGCTCGATGTCGATGGACTCGTTTTCAGTCTCGATCGCTTTCTCAACCGGGATAACGTGCATACCGATTCCAGAACCTCCTGGCGGTACCATAGGGGTTACTTTTTCCAGTGGCAAAAATGCCATACGCTCAAAGAAAGATGCCAGTTCCGGATTCTTCTGGATCTGATCCAGTTTCATGTTAAAGAACTCTGCACTTCCCGGTACATACATCGGTAATACATACTGTTTCTCGTGTTTCGGGTTCTCCCAGTTATACTCGAGCAGACCGATGTTGCTCATCTCCTGCAGCAGCTCTTCTAACTGTTTCTCTTCCATATGAGTCAGTTTTACCATCTGTGCAAGTGTCATTGGTTTGCGGACTTTCATTTTGAGGGCAACTTCTGCCATCTCATCTGTTACCAGTGCAGCCAGTCCGTAGTACTCCGGGTCTTCTGCTGTAACTTTGTGACCGATACGGTCCGTAATCTTCTGCGCCAGCTTTAAGATTGCTTCTCTCGGCTGTTCCGGCGCGGTGTAAACGAATTTTTCCATTTTCATACTCCTTATTTGTTATTCTTCCAGTCGGCAACTTCTTTGCGAAGATAGTCTGCCCATTCCTCTATGCCCTCCCCTGTCTTGGCACAGATCGGAATCACTTTTGCGTTTGGGTTACGCAATGCTATATTTTTCTTACACTGCTCCATGTCGAAATCAAAATACGGCATAACATCCACGTTATTGATCAGGACAACATCGCAGATAGAAAACATTAACGGATACTTTAACGGCTTATCATGTCCTTCCGGAACTGATAAAATCATGGCATTTTTCACTGCTCCGGTGTCAAACTCTGCCGGGCATACCAGATTTCCTACATTTTCGAGGATTGCAAGCTCAACATCCTGTGCTTCTAATCCCTCTAAGCCCTGTCTTGTCATCTCGGCATCCAGATGGCACATGCCGCCTGTATGCAGCTGGATCGCTTTTGCTCCGGTCTGCGCGATCGTCTTTGCGTCCACATCGGAATCGATGTCTGCCTCCATAACACCGATCTTCATTTCATCCCGAAGTGCCTCGATCGTTCTGGTCAGAGTCGTGGTCTTACCAGATCCCGGGGATGACATCAGATTTAACAGAAAAATTCCTCGTTCCTTAAGTTCGTCACGGAGTGCCTGCGCCTGCTCGTCGTTATTCGCAAAAACACTCTGTTTTACCTCAAGGATTCTAACCTTATCCATTCCTAATCCTCCTCTTGTGTGCTCGTGTTTCACTATATGATACATTTTATCATCTATTTTCTCCAATGTCAAAGAAAACTGGTCATACCAGAGCATTTTGTGAAATTTTTGTCAAATTTTCACAAATAACAGGCTGCAAGTTTCGTGAACATTATATTATCATAAAAAAACCGGCTCCTTAAAGGAACCGGTAATGTTCTAACGCCTGTCTTATTCCATTTTCACTTGCATTGGCTGTCACATAGGATGCCATCTTCTTTAACTCCGGTGCTTCCGCATTGCCCATCACAATGCTGTGTGCTACATAGGAAAGCATCGGCAGATCATTGTTGCTGTCTCCAAAACCATAGGTGCGTTCCGGCGAGAGTTTGAAATAATCCAGTAAAAACTGGATGCCGGTCGCCTTGGTATACGGCCGTGGCACAAATTCCCGGAACGTTCCGCCCCGGTCGATGCAGTCAAACAATTTATCGCTTACTTTTCGAAACTCGCGTAACTGCTCCTCTTTCTGATACCAGATCACAAACTTGTCGCAGAAATAATCCTCCGCTTCCAGTACGTGCGACATGTCGTAATGACGCTCTCTAAAGGTATAATACTGACGTTTTGCATCCGGGTGGTGTAGTGGTCTGCTAAGGTCAAACACAACCTCCTGTCTGGACTCAAACAAAATATCCACATCTGTCTTTCTTGCCTGCTCTAAAAGCTCCATCACGGTCTCATGTGTCTGGTGCACATAAAGTAATTCCTCGTCATGATAATAGATATTGGTGCCGCAGCCACAGACATAACCATCAAATCCGATCGACCGGAACCGTTCTTCCACATTCTGAAAACAGCGGCCTGTATTGATAAACAAAAGATTTCCATTAGAACGCGCCTTGCGGATCGCAAGAACGGCACTCTCCGGAATGGAACCGTCCCGCTCTGAGGTCAGTGTCCCATCAATGTCAAAAAATGCAATTTTTCTCTCCTGCTCCATTTCTTCCTCCCATTATAACACCCAGGTGGTGGTATGAATCATGATTTAAGAGTATCACATTTTCCTTTTAATGCAAATATCTTTCACACAGATATGCAAAAACCGGCAGTGTAATGATCATCAGGATCGTGTTCTGCATGACCGCCGTTGCCGCAAAGCGGGCATTATTTTCATATTTCTGCCCCATGATGACATTTAAGGAACCGGACGGCATAGCTGAGAGAATGACTGCCGTTGCTGCCACCTCATATTCGGCACCCAGAAACTTCATTACACCAAATGTGATAAGCGGAAACAAAAACATCCGGATGGCACTGACTCCATAGGATGCCTTATCGCTTAACACACTCTTTACATCCATTCCTGCGATCTCTGCACCGATGATCAGCATGGACACCGGCATCATGCAGTTGCCGACCAGCCCAAGCGAATCTGTAAACACTGCAGGAAAACGGAATGGCATCACATAGAAAAAGATCGTGATAAATGCCACCCAGATCATCGGATTGCCAAACAGTGCCTTCCAGTCGATCTTCTCCCTGCCATCTCCGCTGATAAGATAGATCCCATAGGAAAAATACAGCACATCAAAGACGCTGTTATAGATTGCCCCATACAGGGTTCCGGTCTCTCCGATGATCTGTCCTAAAAGCGGCATACCTACAAATCCGGTGTTGGCAAATGCGATCAGCATGGTAAACATTGCGGTCTTTCTCGCTTCCATTTTGACCAGTTTTCCAATTCCAAGTCCACAGGCAAATGCCACCATATAATATAGAAACGAAATGAGCGCGATCTGACCCGCGCCCTTTAAATGTTCCACGCCAAACGGCTGCTGTGAGGATACGATCATACTGACCGGAAGCAGCAGATTGATCAGTAATCCAGACAGTTTCTGTTTACATGCCTCATCGATCAGACCCATCTTTTTTGCCACAAATCCGATCGCCATGATCACAAATATTTTAATGGTTAATTCTATTACAAGGTTCAATTTCTATTTCTCCAGCCTCTATTTTGTTACAATCTCATCGATTTCCTTGGGGTTTCCCGCCAGAAAATATCCAAGATTCGCACCGCTGATCACCTGCAGCTTTTCAATCGACTCACTGCTGTAAAATGCGCTGTGCGGTGTGATTATAACATTACCGCGCCCCAAAAGTCCACACTTCTCTAAATCCGGTTCTTCTGCTTCGAGCACATCAAGCCCTGCTGCCCGGATCTTTCCTGTGTCCAGTGCACGCAATAATGCCGCCTCATCCACACTTTTTCCCCGTCCCACATTGATAAAGATCGGATGCTGTTTCATTTTTTCAAATGCTATATCATCAAAAAAATGATAGTTTTCCGCAGTCAGGTTCATATGGTTTGACAGGATATCTGCCCGCTCCAATGCCTCATCTGCACCTACGAACGTGACTCCTGCCTGTTCTGCCAGCCTTCTTTGTTCCTCATGGGATGCCGCATAGGGATCCACTGCCAGTACTTCCATTCCATATGCGTTCGCGATCTGCGCCACCCGCTTTCCTATTTTTCCATAACCAAAGATCGCAAGGGTCTGGCTTGACAGATTTTTTCCGCCGGCAATCGTATGGTATTTCCACTCTTTCTCCTGCTCTGTTTTTTTTGTATAATACTTTAAGTTCCGGTTTAAGGCTCCGATCAGGGCAAACGCATGCTCTGCCACTTCCTCCGTACAGTATTCGCGGATATGGCATACCGTCACGCCATGCCGTTTTGCCGCTTCCATATCAATATTGGAATAGCCCACTCCGCTTACCGAGATGCAGGAAAGGCACTCTGCCTCTGCCAGTATGCGCTCTCCGACTTCCAGGAAGCCTGTGACCAGACCGGTTACTCCCTGCAATTTCTGTATCAGCTTTGCGTCATTTTCGTAGGCGTATACTTCAAATTCCAGCTCTGTTTCCTGCTGTTTTTCTCCTGACATCCATGTGTTTCTTACACTCTGCATGGTGGGTTCATAATTACATTCCAGCGCATTTGGATAATCGCATATTAAAATTTTCTTTTTCATGGCAAACACCTGCTCTCTCTTTCTCCTGCTGTAACCCAGGCTGTTCCTCTAAAATCTCGCGGATCGCGATCAGGACAACTGCCATCTCCTGTTCGGTTCCGATCGTGATCCTTAAGTATCTGGTCAGTTTTTCATCGGCAAAATGTCTGGTCAGGATGCCCTCTTCCTTTAATTTGTCACAGAGTACATCCGAAGCGATCGCATCATGATAGCAGAATACAAAATTCGCTTTTGACGGAACCACATGAAAGCCAAGCTGCTCTAAATCTGTTTTAAACTGCTCTCTGTTTTTTACAATCCGATCTACGCAGTGATGCAGATACTCCGTGTCTTTTACTGCCGCGATCCCTGCTGCCATCGTAACGGAGTTGAGGTTGAACGGGTTAAACGAAAATTTGATCTTGTTCATGTCCTCTATGATCTCTTTTGATGCCACTGCAAATCCGATATGGGTTCCTGCCATATTACGTGATTTTGAAAACGTCCGCACTACAACAAGGTTTGGATATTTCACTGCAAGCGGAAGACAGGTTTCTCCCGAATAATCGGCATATGCTTCATCTACAATGATCATCCTGTTTGGATTTTTCTGTACGAGCCGCTCGATATCAGCTACCGGTATCGTAAGCCCGGTCGGATTATTCGGATTTGCAAAGATAATATCTCCATCCAGATCCATGTAATCTTCAATATCAATGGAAAAATCTTCTTTTACCGGGATCTCCTCCATGTCAAGTCCGTAAGTTTTAGCATAGGTGCGGTAAAATCCATAGGTAATATCCGGAAAATAGATCTTCATGCCACGGCGGAAGAAACTCATCAGTACAAAACTGAGTACCTCATCTGCCCCATTTCCGACGAACACCTCTTCCTCTGTCACTCCATATACTTCTGCCACTGCCTGACGAAATTCGTGGCAATGCGGATCTGCATAATAACTCATGTTCCATATCTCCCCCTTGGAAATGGCTTCAAACACCTTTGGAGATGGCGGCATGGATGTCTCATTTGCATTCAGTTTGATATATGGTTTATCTTTCGGCTGTTCTCCCGGAACATATGGTTCCATATCTTTGTACTCATCTACTAAAAAAATACTCATTTCGTTTCTTCCTCTCTGCTGCATTTTTTACGATACTTTGGATAAAAATTCCTTTAATCTCGGGCTCTTTGGATCTTCAAAAATATCCTTCGGGCTGCCCTCTTCCTTGATCTTTCTTTCATCAAAAAACATCACCCGGTTTGCCACTTCTCTGGCAAATCCCATCTCATGCGTGACTACGATCATGGTCATTCCATCCTGTGCCAGTTCCCGCATCAGGGATAACACCTCACCTACCATCTCCGGGTCGAGTGCTGACGTTGGTTCATCAAACAAGATCATATCCGGGTTCATGGCAAGCGTTCTCGCGATCGCGATCCGCTGTTTCTGTCCGCCGGAGAGCATATCCGGGTATTCTTCCGCTTTGTCGGAAAGCCCAACCCGCTCCAACAGTTCCTCTGCCTTTTTTGCTGCCTGCGGTTTTAACATCATCTTTAACTTTACCGGTGCAAACATGATATTTTCTTTTATTGTCATATGCGGGAACAGGTTAAACTGCTGAAATACCATCCCGATCCTGCTCCGGATCTGGTTTATGTCCACACTACTTCCGGTAATATCCACACCATCAAAATAGATGCTTCCCGACGTGATCTGCTCCATTTGATTCAGGCTTCTTAAAAAAGTGGATTTCCCACAACCAGATGGTCCGATGATTGCCACAACCTCCCCTTTTTTTATTTCCGTTGATATATTTTCCAATACGACATTGTCTCCATATGCCTTGGTCAGTCCTTCTACATGTAATAATGTCTCAGCGTTCATTTTTTCTCAGGCTCCTTTCCATTTTTGCTACTCCCATCGTCAAAAGCTGCACAAAGATCAGATAAATAACAGCAACGGAGACAAGGGGCATAAATGCGTCAAATGTATTACTTCGTATGATATCGCCTCCACGGGTCAGGTCGTTGAGTCCGATATAACCACAGATCGATGTCTCTTTCAGCAGGGTAATGAACTCATTGCACAGTGCCGGCAGAACGTTTTTGACCGCCTGAGGCAGAACAATATAGATCATGGTAACGTGATAGCTCAGTCCAAGACTCCGTCCTGCTTCAAACTGTCCCTGATCCACCGACATGATGCCGCTTCTTAAGATCTCTGCGACATAGGCTCCTGAATTTATGGCAAATGCAATGACTGCAACCAGTACTTTGTCTACATTGACCGCCTTAAATACCACGTAATACATGATCAGAAGCTGTATCATCATTGGGGTTCCCCTTACCACCGTAAGGTATACTTTACAGATCAGGTTCAAAAATCCAAGACTTTTATTTTTGTCATGGGTTACCCGGACAAACGCTGCCAAAAATCCAAGTAAGATACCAAGCACTGCCGAGCAGACTGCAATGATCAAGGTATTTTCCAGACCTTTTGCAATATATTTCCATCTGCTGTCCTTGATAAAGTTATTTTTAAATTTCTCACCGAGGCTGAGATGTTTTCCTGTACCGTCTCCCTTTACGATAATGACCTGTTTGGATGTCGTATAAGCATCGGAAAAATCAATGGATTTCAACCGGTCCTCCGTAACCGTAAGCCCGGCAATGCCGACATCCGCTTTTCCTGAATTAACGGAATTTATAATGGCATCAAACTCCATATCCGAGATCTCGACTTTCATCCCAAGTCTGTCACCGATCGCTGTTATGATGTCAATGTCAATTCCTGTCACGGTTTCATTTTCGTAATACTCATAAGGTGGAAATGTTGCATTGGTGGCTGCCACCAGCGTTCCGTTGTCATAACTGGTTCCCGCCGGGGTTTCATATGGATGTTTTCCTGCCTCTTCGCCGATATAATTCGATATGATGTCCGCTATGGTACCATCTTCTTTCAGCGCGCCAAGTGCCTCATTGATCTTCTCTTTCAGCTGTTCATTTCCTTTTGCAATACAGATCGCATAATCTTCGGAGACAAATTCCTCATCCAGGATCTTTAAGTCGCCACTGTCTTTTGTCACCGCGATCGCCGGCTGTTCATCCACGATCACGCAGTCGATCTTATCCTGCTTCAATGCCTGGACTGCATCTGCCATCTTGTTGTAACGTTCCACCGTTGTTCCGGCTTCATCGCCCTCATAATCGGAAGAATAAATATCTCCGGTCGTTCCAAGCTGAACACCGATCTTTGCTCCTTCCAGATCGTCTACCGTGCTGATCGTTTTTGTTTCGCCTGCTGTCTTACTGCTCCCGCAGGCTGCCATCGCGATCGTACAAAGTGCCACTAAAAATAATACGCCAAGTTTCTTTTTCATGTTTTCACCCTTTTTCTATAGATTTCCCCTTAGTTTCTACATCAATCAGGTGTGTGTTTTGTTATTCCCGTATCAGTGGGAATGTCATGCAATGCGGTCCGCCTCCTGCTTTCAGGATTTCCGTAACTGCAACTTCAATGACATCCATTCCTTTCGCTGCCAGTTTTTCATTGACGCTCTCATTTCGTTTTAAGGACAGCACCCGGTGTTCTCCCAGTGCCTGTAAATTACAGCCATGCAGAAAGATTGCCTCTTCCGGTACGTCTATGATCTCAATGTCCCGCTTTTTTAACAGTTCCCGAAACTCCTGCGGCAGCCCCTCCTGATAAGATACCGCCAGATGTTCATCCACCAGATTAAAGCACATGTCCAGATGCAGATATTCCTGTTTTAACGGAACCCCTGTCACTTCATAGCCGAGCGGCTCCAGTATCGCTTTTAATTCCTTTAATCCAGTTTCATTGGTGCGGTCTGCCATGCCGACTGCGATCCAGTGCTCATTCATGAACATGAAATCGCCGCCCTCAAAAAGCCCTTCTTTCACCTCGCCGATCATCGGTATTCCAAGCTCCTCCATCCGCTTCTTATAATCAACATGTTCCCGGTATCTCATATCGAGTTTAAACCGTCCCAGGATATATCCCTCTTTGACGCATCCGCCAAAATCCCTTGCAAATACTGCATTCGGTCGTTGCGCATCCGGCTCTAAATATTCGACCTCAACTCCTGCTTTCTGATATGCGTTCACAAATTCCTGATGCTCCCGCAACATGGTTTCCACATCCATTGTCGTGTCTTTCCACTTTCTGGCGATCTCATTGATGGGAGCCGGTTTTAAAAACTCCGGTTTGGAAACCAATACTTTTTTCAATGTACCTGTGCCATCCTTTACAAACATTTTCTTTTCCTCCTATAAAAAACTTTCTAATGTCTTTCTGATCAGTTTCGGTAAAACTTCAAAGCTGTACGGCATATAAAGCCGTTCTGTCCATTTATGGGCATCCTTTCCATGAACACCAAAGTTTACTGCCTTGATCCCCAGCCTTTTCATCTGTGTAAACGGCAGTGGATAAAGCTGTTCCATCTGCGGGAAATTTTTCCGAAGCACTTCGATCGCCTGCTCGCTGTCATCGATCGCCAGATAACTGCTGTCCGAAAGGCTCGGGAAAAACTGGCATATCTGATAGGAAACGCCTTCCTCTTTCTTCATTTCTTCCGTGATCTGTCTGAGTTTTGATAAAATCGCTTCATCCTGTTCTTTTAATGTGTTATGCGGACAATACGGTGCGGCAAAATAGAGCACGACGACCGGGTGATGCAGATTTGCCTTTGCAAGCATCATCCGGATCAGATGGATTGGGATCTCTCTTTTATCCTCCTGCTCCGCCAGCCGCTCTTTTGTGATCTGCTCGAGCTCTTTCTCCAGATCGCTGCATGTTTCTTTTGCCAGCAGATACAGCTGCTCATAGGTCATGACCGTCCATTCATTTGCGATCGGGCTGTATTCCTTTCCCGATATCCGGCAAAATTTCTGATAGTTCTCATTTACCGATCGCATGGTATCTTCCACGACCTGCTGTGCCGTTTTCATAAACTTTTGTATCACTTCATCCGTTCCGGTATCATGGACAAAATAATTAAAATACACAAAAGCTTCCTTTGCGGTCTGCACATTGTACCAGCCTTTTAAATCTTTTAATTTCAGCGCAACCGGCGGCAGTGAATATTCTCCTTTGTAAGAATCACAAAATTCCGGATTTAGATTGATCGCCGATGTCAGATTGGCTGCCACTGTTGTGGGATCATACCCTTCAAAGCACTGTCCCACATGAGTTTCCCTTCCCTGGATATAAAAGCATGGAAGCAGTTTTCCTCCCACTCCTGTGTAGATATACTGGCTAGTGTCACCCGGATACATCGGGCAGGTATAGTCATTGTTGATCGCCAGCACATAATTAAGTCCATATTGCTCTTTCAGGTTTTCTATGACATCAATCCCCTCGATGATGCCTGTGTGCAGGTTTTCCTCGACCGGATTAAGAGAAAGAAGGATATTTCCGGAGAACTCTTTTACATGCTCCGCAATGTGCTTAAGCAGTACAAGAAATACCGCATCCCCGCTCTTCATATCACAGGCTCCTCTGCCAAACAGGTAATCTCCCGATTCCAGATCTTCCCTGACTTCCTTTGGAAGTTCCATCTGCCCAAGCTTTTCTGCAAGTGCCTGTGTATCAAACGCATCCTTCTGCAGTTCTCCATAATCCTCAACCCCAACGGTATCTGTATGTCCATGGAAAATGACCGTATTTCTATTCTCATCCTTTTCGCCCCGAATCAGTGCAAACACATTTCTGCGATCCAGTGCATCGTTTTTCAGTTTCTGTATCACGATCTGCCCGGGATGTTCTTTAAAATATGGGATCTCTCTTAAATACTGTTCAATAAAAACGGCGATCGCCTTTTCGCCCTCTGTCGTATTCACACTCGGTAGTGCTACCATTTCTCTGGTCAATGCCAGGATCTCGTCTCTCATAACTGCTGTCATCCTTCCTGAACTTTTTGTACATGCGGGGCTGCCGCTGCAGCTTTCTTGCTTTTGCTGTATAGGGAATTTCAAAGGATTTTACTATACAGCAAAAAAGGAGCCTGCAGAATCTCTTCTGCAAGCTCCTTCGCTTTCTATAGCTATACTTATACCAAGTTATCCGTTTTCTTTCAATGGATGAAAAACAAAGTTTCTTCTGATTTTTTTGTAATTTTTACAAATTTATGTTATGGTAGGTCTGTTGATCTACTATTTTTCCTTGAAATGGGAGGGAACGTTATGCTTGATGTAGCATCTCTTGAAAAATTTGATTTTTTAAAAAATCTGGTTCTGGTGGCGGGTTCCAAAGGTCTGTACCGGAATATATCAAACGTCGTCATTTTGGATTACGAAGGGATTGAGGGCGATTTCAGCGGGTTCCATGAAGGGGATTTCGTCATTACCAATCTCCTCTTTGCCAAAAATGATGTGTCCAAGATCTATCCGGCATTCGAAGCTCTGATCAGGATTGGTGTGTCCGCCGGTGCCATTAAAACGGTATTTTTTGAGACTCTCCCGGAGGACATTCTCTCTCTGGCAGAAAAATCTGAAATTCCTGTTTTTCTCTTCAATGATATTTAC
>JBNMKU010000069.1:0-12285 GCA_050874505.1 Roseburia sp.
GGTGGTGTACTTCTTCCACGCACTCATCTAACACGTCATTTACCACCAGATAATCATAGGCTTCCATTCCTTCTGCTTCGCCTGCCGCACGGGCAAGACGCGACTCGATCACGTCCATCGTCTCGGTTCCTCTTCCGACCAGACGTTTTTTTAATTCTTCTGCACTTGGCGGTGTCACAAACAAAAGCAGTGTATCCGGAAATTTTTCTTTTACTTTTAATGCGCCCTGGATCTCGATCTCAAGAATGACATCTTTTCCGGCATTTAACTGCTCCTCAACGTAAGCACGCGGCGTTCCGTAATAGTTACCGACATACTGTGCATACTCGATCAGAGCATCTTCTTTTATCATCTGTTCAGACTGTTCTTTTGTGCGGAAGAAATACTCGATCCCATCACGTTCGCCCTCTCGTGGGGCTCTTGTCGTTGCTGAGATGGACAGTGCATATCTGTCCGCGTATCTTCGCATCAGTTCTTTCATTATGGTTCCTTTTCCTGAACCGGAAAAACCGGAAACCACGGTCAGGATCCCTTTATTCCGTTGTATCATCATACACCTCCGCATCATTGCTGTTAAATCTGCCGGTCAAAGTCTCCGGCTGCAGGGCAGAGAGAATAATCTGTCCGTTTGTGGTAAAAATAACGCTCTTGGTCCGGCGTCCCTGTGTGGCATCGACCAGAACCTCCTGCTCTTTTCCCCGTTGGATCATGCGCTTTGCTGGTGCAGAATCCGAAGAAATGATACTGACGATCTTATCAGTATTTACCACATTGCCAAATCCGATGTTCATTAATCTTGCCATATGCTTTCATCCTATTCGATATTCTGTATCTGCTCACGTACTTTTTCAATGTCCGTTTTGAGATTAATGCCCATATCGGAAATCTCTAAATCATTTGTCTTTGATAAAATGGTGTTTGCCTCGCGGTTCATCTCCTGCGCGATAAAATCAAGCTTTCTTCCCACGCTGCCGCCTGCCTCCAGGGTATCTAAGGTACTCTTGATGTGGCTGCGGAGTCTGACGGTCTCTTCATCCACACAGATCTTATCTGCAAAAAGAACCACTTCTGCGGCAACCCGGCTGTCATCAAGCTGTCTGTCTGCAAGCAGTTCTGTAAGTTTTGCCTCAAGCTTTGCCCGGTATTCTTCCACGATCTGTGGGGAACGGCTTTCGATGAAAGTAACATAGGAAAGCATCCCCTGTAATTTCTCACAGAGATCATTTTTCAGATGTTCGCCCTCTTTCAAGCGACTCTCAACCATCTGCTCACATGCCTGCCGCAGTGCTTTTTCCAGTCCTGCCCAGAGAGCCTCCTCATCGATCGACTGCTCTTCCATGGTAAAAACTTCCGGATATCTCGACAGGCTGCTGACCCGGATATCATTTTCCAGACCAAACTGTTCGGACATCTCTTTTAAATAGGTCAGATACTGTGCTGCAACGCTGGCATTGTATTTGATTGAGAAATTATCCTCGGTAAAATCCTCATAGGATATGAATATATCTACTTTTCCGCGCTCCATATACTCTTTTAGGAGACCGCGGATCGCGCTTTCAAAAAAATTTAATTTCTTTGGCATCTTGATGCCGACATCCAGATACCGGTGATTTACGGCTTTCATTTCAACGATGAACTTGCGGTTCTCGTCCGCATACTCACCTCTGCCGAAGCCGGTCATACTTTTGATCATAATTACCTCATTTCTATACATACGCATAAGTAAATTTATTATAAAAGTATTTTTTTGAGAAGTCAATAGTAGCAGACAAACATTTCATCACGGCACTGTTCCTGATAGGTATTCTGCAAACGGCCGATATATTCCTCATTTGTCTCCCGGACGATATATACGGCATCCGGCTCGATCGTATCCGGCAGATGGAATACAACATTTTTATACTGCTCTGTTCCTGACACCCAGATATTATATTCATACGGCGTGATCTTTGCACTTAACAGATAATAGATATACTCTGCATCGATATAGATCGTCTTATCGGAGACGTCTTGCTCCTGAAGATTTTCGTATATCTTTTCAAATGTGCTTGTAAACAGATACTGCGGATAAATATCTTCACTGTAATGGAAGAAATAATAATTGGCAAAGCAGGAAAAACAGATCACATACAATACGATCACGGTTCCACCAATGCCCTTTGCAAACTTTTCTTTTTTCCCTTTCAGCCAGTGATACGTCCCTGTGATACCGTACACGAGGAAAAAGAAAACAGAGAAAAATAATCCGTTTAATTTATTGATGTTTGGCCCGTCTCCCCCGAGCAGCAGTCCCATCAGAAAATAGACAAGGAACACGGCGAGAAATAAAACAGAAACATCCCACTTCCTGCGCGAAAGCACCTCTTTTGCGTGACGGAGTAACAGGAGAAAGCCTATGATCACAAATGGAATGGAGATCAGATAAAGCGTTCCATACCACGGCAAGGCATTATAAGGGATCCAGTCTTTGAAGAGGACACTTTTTATCACGGTAATAAAATTGGAAAAAATATTCTGGAGTCTGATCTCATTTCCACGGAAAAAGCCGAGTTTTGGGATTGTAAAATAATGTCCGTTGAACTGTTCCAGATCAAACTGGTTGATGAACACCATTGCCGCAAGCGGCAGTCCGAGCAACACCACCGGTACCCACATGATGAGGATCTTAAAGATCAGTTTACGGTTCGTCCAGACCACATACGCACTGATCAAAAGCAAAAGGACTGTATTTGCCACATAGCTCAGTGCATAGGTGTAATAGGTTCCGCCCCACGCAAGACCCGCCAGAAGGAAATAGCCCCATTTCTGCCGTTCCATCGCCAGATACAAAAATGCGATACAGATCGTAAGGGCATTTACAAGCAGGTTGCAGTCCAGTCCAAACCGGCACTGCATGATAAAGTAAGGAAGGATCGCCAGAAGAAATGACCCGAGGGCTGCAGCACGTTTGCCAAGCAGCCTTGCGATCAGCCAGATCCCGGCAATATAGGCGGTCAGATTGACCAGTACGCCAGGCAGGCGCATTAAAAATACATTGATATCTCCATTTCCAAATACTTTGATACAAAAGGCACATAAATACGCATACAGCGCACTCTGCCCGCCGCCGTAGTTGACCAGATAGACCGGCTTTACATTCAGCCAGCGGTCTGCGCGGAAATGTGCAAGTCCCCAGGCATCATAGCCCATTCCTGCCTCATCAATGTGAAGCCCGTAAGGCACTTCACTCAGCCGGTAAAACCGGACAAATACCGCAAGCAGGAAACAGATGAAAATAATGATATGTTCTGCACAAAACAGCTTACGCAAGTTTTCTTTTTTCATAACGATAGCCTTTCCATCCATATACAGACAATGCGATCAGTACTGCCATTGAAGCAAGCTCTGCCACTCTCCAGTACCATGGCTGTCTGAAAGATACCTGTACCGTTCCCTGATAGCCTGCCGGCAGCAGAACTGTTAAAATATGCTGTTCATCGCAGGTTGTATCCAGTTTTTCTCCGGTCGTTTTATCGGTGGCAACAAAGCCCTTATAATCTAAAAATGACACTTTGACCTGCTGTATCTCATCCGTTAAGTTCTCACATTCCATTGAGATACGGCTGTTTTTCTTTTCATAGGATGTGATCGATACGGCTGTCCCATCAACAGGGACCGGCTGCTGGTCAATGATCGCCATGGCAGAATTTTCCACGAAAAGATATTCTCCGTTTGCCACCGCACCGGCGGTATAAATGGATGCCGAACTCGTAACTTTGGTACGGGCAGTTGAATCGGACACTTTATTGTCCATCAGATACTGGGAGCCGATCAAAGTCAGTGTACCTAAAACCACAATGGCGGCAACCTTGATCGTGCGGTCGGTCAGTTTCTCCAATGTTTTTAGTGCATACATGGTCAGAATGACTCCTAAAAACGTTGCAATCCCAATGAAACGCCATGCAAACTGATACGGTGTTAAGATACTGCCAAGTACCGGTATCTTACCGATCGCATGCCAAGGGAAGAAATAACAGGACATCAAAAGGCACAGAAGGAAGATCACAAATATCCGGACGGATTCTGATGCGATCATGTCCTCACTTGCCACGCCCTTTTTCTTTCTCCAGAAACAACAGCACAATTCCCATACGAACAGAGCAAGCATTAACATATAGGCAAGTCCGATGCCTATCGCCATATCGCCGCCCACGCCATTCATTACATTTCCGGACAGGCTGACCGGGAAACGGAACATCTGGAATAACTGCGATAAAAACAGACCATGTTCCTGCATATTTTCAATCTGGCTTGCAAATTTTACTTTCATATCGTGCGAGACCATATAATCTGCCATCGGAACTAAAAAGTAAAGATTTAACCCGATCGTGATCAGGGCTGTCTTTACCAGGAACCAGAAATTCTGCATGAATTTCTTAAAGTGGAACAGACAGTAGATAATGGAAAATACGATCGCGATATTAAAACTCAGCATATGGGATTCCAGCATGAACGTATAGCCCATGACCAGAAGGAAAAATGCCTTTTTCTGCTCTGCTTTGGTACGTTCTTTTTCTCCAAGCAGATAAAACAGACCTAAAAATACCAGTGGCAAAAATGCCAATGCGGTATACTCTCCCACTGCGGCACGGTAATAGATATTGGTCATGCGGTTTGTGGCAAACATATATAAGAAACACCCCACGACACCAAGTTTTCTGTCCTCTGCAATCTCCCTGCAGCAGAGATAGGTATTGATTGCAGTGATGATCTGGATCATGACCAGATAGATTTTATAACTTGCCTGTAACGAAAAGCCGATGATCCGCAGTACTGCCGGAACATACAAGAATAAATCTCCATACATGATGGAAACCGGATATCCATAATCATTGAGCCAGACCGGCTGCATTTTTACCGGGAACTGCCCCTGTTTTAATCCCTCGGCAAGTCCCTCGATACGCATCAGATGAAAGGTCAGATCCTGTCCGCTTAACAGATAATTCGTCATTAACGGCACGCAGGCAAATATAACGATCAGTCCGATACAGAGCACACTGCCGCGCTTTTCCACGGACCATCCCCAAAAACGCCCCTTCCTGCCAAGATAAAACAGGACATCCAAAGCACAAAAGATACATAGTACCACAAAAAAACGGACACGCTCTGACTGGTTGGTGCGCTCCATGCTAATGGAATGGATCACAAGATCATCTGCATTTTCCAGTTCCGGCAGCTGAAAGGAAAATTCATTTACCTGATCCGGCAGAAGCAATTCGAAAGTCTTTTCCTGAAATTCCTTTGTCAGCAGAATAGTCTCTGCATCATCCGGTCCATAAGATGCCTCGTATAACGGTGTAATGCGCACTGCATCCACCGTCAGATCATAATCCATGGTGACCTGATACGATCCTCGCTCCAATGAGATGCGGTTGTCTTCGACCGGAAGTGTGTCATTTACAAATTTCTGACTAAACCTTCCCGATGCAGTAAACATACCGATCAGACAGATCAGCAAGACGATCACTTCTGCCAGGATCCCGATCCCGTAAAAAAGCCGTTTTCTTTTGTTTTGCACTAACTTTTGTTCCATTTTAATAAACTCCATTCTGTATGTTACAGTTCATAGTCGGAAAATTTCACAACAATAATGCCGTCTACGATCTGGATCGATCCGTCATCCGGATAACTTGGCATCTTCTGCACCACCTCAGACTCCATACATGCTCTTGTTTCTTCATAGCCACATACCGTCGGTGCAAATCCCAGGTACTGTGTGATGATATGTGTCCGGGAGAATACATTCACATTTGACTCGGCTTTTCCGTTGATCGCAAACACAGATCCCATCAGGCTTCCCTGATTGTTTGTCGCATCATCGATCACATTTCCGACGAATGCTACCGGAAGGGTGTCGTCATATCCGTCAATGCTCTTGATCTGTGTGATCATCGTCTGGAAATACGCCATATCATGATTTTTGGTATATTCCAGTGACATATAACATCCATTTCCGTACCAGATATAGCTGATCAGAATCATGACAAGAACAAGCTCGGAAAGCCAGGTGTATGCGGTTCCGATCCATGTCTTCACACAGCCCTTGCGGCAATAGACATCTGCCCACACTGCAAAAAAGATCAGAAGACAGGACACTGCATATCCCATCAGGGTATAGGTCTGTGCATCCGGTGCCATAACATAGACTAAAAACATGCCAACCGGGAAAATAGCGATCCCGAGTACCATCCAGATCTTCTGGAACCAGTTCCGTTTACTTAAGATCAGGAAAAGCACGACACTTAAAGCCGAAAGAAGCAGGATGCCCTGATAGCCTTTCCGCATCAGTCCGGTCGCATTTAATACCAAAACATTGTCTCTGCCAAGATTGAAAAAGTCCACATAGCAGCGTTTCACTGCTGATATGAGCTGATCGAATGTGATCTTTCCCATGCTTGCGCCGCCCTGGTAACTGATCATCTCCATATCATAGTAGCTCAAAACGGCTTTGTTGATCAAAAAGTATACGACCATTCCCGCTGCAAGGACTGCAACATAGCGTGCTGCCTGAAAGACAACATCCTTCCAGTTTTTCTCTTCTTCTGAAAATGCAGCAGAAAGGATCACGGATGCAACTAAAAGACATACTGTGATCGGGAAATATGCCTGATATACGCCAAGCGAACATGCCAGTAAAAAGACGGCAGCCACATGCGCCGCGATATTTTTCGGATAACGGATTACAAGGTATGCAGTCCAAACGGCAAACAAAATACTTACTGCATAAAAAACTGCCGTAAACATATAGAAAAACAGGCAGACGATCGATGGAAATGCCACAAAGACACCGCCGATCACAGCCGAGAGGATCGGACTTTTTACTTCAAACATTTCAACGATCATTGCCGCTGAAATTGCCAAAAGAAGTAAAGACAGCACTCCGTTTAAAAGAGGCAGTGAATAAACGCCTCCAAAATGTTTGAGTAAAAGGTCACCCATCCATTTTAAAAACCATCTTCCCTGCTCTACACTTGCACCATTGCCACCGGGCGTATTGGCAAGTTCGTCATAATTGTATAATTTATTGGTAAATTGATAGAGATGTGTCATAAGACCAAAAATAACAGCAGCAAAAAAAGCGGTTTTTACTGCTGTCTCTTTTTTCTGATACCATTCTTTCAGGTAACGATCGGGCGTTTTTATTGTAAACATGTGATAACTCTACTCCTTTGTTAAAATTTAAGATTTCTTTAAGATTTTACTGAAAAAAGGAGTTTCTGTCAAATCATTCTGTGATTTCATACGGGAGCAGCTCGGTCAGATAATTTTTCTCCCGCAGTGCCTCTTCAATTTCGTTTAAAACCTCTTCGGTCTCTGCACTGACCAGATGGAAATGATAGCCGGAAGTGACGTTTAATAACGGTGTGGACTTTCCGGTATTGATATCATCCAGAAACTTTGCCACGTCTCTCCTGTTTTTGATATTTAACTGTGCATCCAGTTTCCCGTAGATTCTGTGATTGACCATCACATTTACCACCGTACCGCCCAGGTCAACGATCGTGGTAAGTTCGTCTTCCACCTGCTCATTGGTGTGGCATACTTTAAACAGTCTGGTGCATCCTTTGGATGCTTCCATCAGGTATCCTCTGGCAGTTGAAATGATCGGATAGCCTTCCGTCCGAAGCAGAGCCATATCCTGTACGACGACCTGTCTGCTGACTCCGGTCCGTTTTCCCAGTGCCGTTCCGGACAATGGTTTTTCCGTTTCACGCATCATAGCAAGCAGCGCTTTTCTTCTCTCTGCCCCTGTCATTTCCTTTTCCATGAGAATACCCCTTTCTAAAATATTTCTGCCTATTCATCCAATACTTTCAAATGTTTTAAGCTGATGTCAAGGATTGGTGCGGAATGTGTCAGTGCACCGCTTGAAACATAATCCACACCAAGATCCGTGATCGTCTTGATGTTTTCTTTTGTGATGTTGCCGGAGCACTCGGTCTGTGCTCTTCCGTCGATCAGTCTGATCGCCTCTGCCATCATCTCCGGTGTCATATTGTCTAACATGATGATGTCCGCACCGGCTTCGACTGCCTCTTTTACCATGTCAAGATTTTCTGTCTCCACCTCGATCTTGCGGACAAACGGAGCATACTCTTTTGCGGCAAGAACTGCGTTTCTCACACCGCCTGCTGCATCAATATGGTTATCTTTTAATAAAACTCCATCAGAAAGATTATATCTGTGGTTCTGTCCGCCACCGACTTTTACCGCATATTTTTCAAAAATACGCATGCAAGGCGTAGTTTTTCTGGTATCGAGCAGTTTGGTATTGGTGCCTTCCAGTAAGGAAGCAACGCTGTTTGTATAGGTTGCGATCCCGCTTAAACGCTGCAAATAATTTAACGCGGTGCGCTCGCCGGATAACAGTACACGGATATCTCCGGTAACGGTCGCAAGAAGCTGTCCTTTTTCTACATGGTCGCCATCTTTGATGGTGACACCATCTTTTTTTGCGTAGGTCACTTTTGTATTTTCGTCTAACAGGGTAAAGACACGCTCAAATACGCTAAGACCTGCGATAATACCATCTTCTTTGCAGATCAGCTGTACCTCTCCTTTTTTGTATTCCGGCATCACTGCATTGGTGGACACATCTTCACTGTGAATGTCTTCCTCTAAGGCTAGACGGATATATTTATCAGCAACAAGCTGCATGGTAATTGGATTCATAAATTTCGTTTCCTTTCTGTTGTGTAATGGTAATATTTTTTGCGGCACGTTTTGCAAATACAAGGCTCTCTAATAAGCTGTTGCTGGCAAGACGGTTCTTTCCGTGAACGCCGTTACAGCTCGTCTCACCGACTGCATAGAGATGATCCATGGTGGTCATGGAATCGGAATCCACATGGACACCGCCCATAAAATAATGCTGTGCCGGAACGATCGGTGCCGGTTCTTTTAAAAGGTCATAGCCTTCTTCCAGACATTTCTCATAGATATTCGGGAAATGATTTAAAATCGTCTCCTTTGGCACATGCTCAAATGAGATCCACTCGTGCTCTACGCCCTCTTTTTTCATTTCCTCTAAGATCGCCTGTGTCACAACATCACGTGGCAGCAGTTCATTGACAAAACGCTCGCCCTTGTGATTTAAAAGGATCGCACCCTCGCCTCTTGCCGATTCGGAGATCAGAAAACTTCTTCCCGGCTTTTTGCTGTAGAGACAGGTTGGATGGATCTGCACATAATCCATATGCTCTAATGCGACGTCGTGCTGTTTTGCGATCTCACATCCGTCCCCGGTCAGGCATGGAAAGTTTGTCGAATGTTGATACAAGCCGCCGATTCCTCCGGTCGCCATGACGGTATCCCCGGCATAGATCTGTAATGTTTCTCCCTCATTTGTCCTTGCGACGATACCGCGGCAGATTCCTGACGTCACAATAATATCTGTCATAGTAGTATACTCCATCATCGTGACATTGGAAAGTTTTTTTACATGAGAAAGCAGGGTTGTTGTGATTTCTTTTCCGGTAATGTCCTCATGATAACAGATCCTTGGCTTCGAATGTGCCCCTTCTTTCGTATAGACGAGTGTGCCATCTGCATTTTTCTCAAAACGGACACCAAGCCGCAGCAGATCATTGATGATCTCCCTGCTCGAGCGTATCATAATGTCTACGCTTTCTTTCCGGTTTTCATAATGACCTGCCCGCATTGTATCTTCAAAATAAGAATCATAATCTGCATCATTTAACAGAACACAGATCCCGCCCTGTGCCAGCATGGAATCACAGTTTTCCAATGCTTCCTTTGACAACATCAAAATCTTTTTCTCGCGCGGCAGCTGCAATGCAGTGTAAAGTCCTGCCACACCACAGCCTGCGATCACGACATCATAATATAATTTTTTCATAATGCGCCTCATTTCTTTGCATATTCCAACATCCGGGTCAGTGTCTGCTCTGCAGCTTTTTCAGTAGCCGGATCAGCTGCCACTGCATGCTCTCCTGTCCGTAGGACGTGAATGATCTTTTCCAATGTTATTTTTTTCATATCACTGCATACAGGCAGAGTTTTTGGAAAATAAAATGCCGCATCCGGTCTCGCCTGCCTTAAGGCATAGGAAACGCCGACTTCGGTTCCAATGATAAATTCGTTCTGCTCACTTTCCTTTGCATATGCAATGATCCCGCTCGTTGAGCCTATGTAATCTGCATGTTTTAAAACTGCCTCATTGCACTCCGGATGTACCAGTACTTTGGTGTCTGGATGCTCTCTTTTTAATTCCAGGATCTCATCTGCCGACATCTTTTCATGGATCGGACAATAGCCGTCGCTCCAGAAAACATCTTTTTCCGGGACTTCTTTTGCCACATGCCTTGCCAGATTTTTATCCGGGATAAATAAGATATGTCTGTTCGGAAGATTTTTTACGATCTTTACCGCATTTGCGGAAGTGACCGCCACATCTGACCAGGATTTGATCTCCGCTGTGGAGTTGATGTAGCAGACCACCGCAAGATCGTCATATTTTTCTCTTGCAGCAGTGACTGTCTCTTTGGTCACCATATGTGCCATCGGGCAATCTGCAAACGCATCCGGCATCAGAACGGTCTTTTCCGGATTTAACAGTTTCGCGCTCTCTCCCATAAAAGATACGCCGCAGAACACCAGCGTTTTGTTTGTCAGTTCTGCAGCCTTTTTGCTTAAAAAGAAAGAATCGCCGATATAATCTGCCACTTCCTGTACTTCCGGCTCTACATAGTAGTGTGCCAGGATCACCGCATCCCGCTCTTTCTTTAATGCTTTGATTTCCTCTTGTTTTGTCATTTTTTTACCTTACCTGTGTGCCTTTTTTATGAAACTGACAGTCAGTATAGCACTTATCTATACATGTGACAAGACACATTGTAAAATTATTTTTATTTTCTGCTTCTGGGTATATTTTTTTGCTCACGTCAGATACTGTTTTTGGAATACTACGATATGGAAAAGAGGGAAGCTGATATGATAAATGAAGATACGATCTATCTGCTGCGAGAAAGCAATTCCGGTACGCAGATGGCAGTCTATTCGATCGACGAGATCTTGGAAAAGGTCAATGATAAGAAACTTGGCGATATCCTGCGTGCCTCAAAACAGGCTCACGAGGAGATCGGCGATAAACTGCATGCCAAGCTTCACGCTTATGGCGACGAGACCAAAGATCCCGGTCTTATGGCAAAAAGTATGTCATGGATGAAGACAAATATGAAACTCGCCATGGAGGACAGCGACAGAAACTGTGCAGACCTTATTACCACCGGCTGTGATATGGGCATTAAAACACTTTACCGCCACTTAAACCAGTATGCAGCCGCAGAAGAAACGGCGCAGGAATATTGTAAACAGGTCATTGAACTGGAAGAAAAGTTAAGAAAAGAAATGCAGCCTTATCTGTAAAACGACATTGCAAAAAGAACTTGCATCGCAAAAAAATTGCAACACAAAAAGAGGTTTCCATCACAAAAATGTAATGGGAACCTCTTTCTTCTCTTCGCCTGGTCTGCTAATTCCTCTAATCTGCCAAACGGCTTACCATGTATGTGGTTGTCTCACTCTGTTTTGTCCACTTATCTTTGTATGTAATCTCAATATAAGTCGGAGCATTCAGATACTTTCTCCAATAATTATATCTATAATTTGAATAGTCGCTCTTGTATCCGTAAGCATAGGAATACGGGTATTTTCCAAGAGTGATCTTCTTGTTATTCTTTACCGTTTTTTCCACATACTTTCCATCTTTGTCATAAGTACGGACTACGATTTTCTGTAATTTATAACCACTTGCCATTTTTACAGAAAGCTTCGCGCTCTTTTTGTTGATCATAGTATAAGCATACTCTGATAAATCTTTTCCATCTAACTTAATAGTGGAAACCGGAGCATCTGCCTTTGCAAATACAGTTATTTTGTGTGAACTGCGTTTTACACTTCCGTCTTCGCTGTAAATATCGAAGCTTACTGTGTATTTTCCTGCTTTTTTGGCATATAAACCAATTTCAGCTGCATTTTCATCGCTTGACGTTCCAACCTCAGTCCTATGATAGGTCTGTCTTGCAACTAAATTTTTGCTGTTGGTCTTTAAATTTGCAATCTTATCACCGGCATTTGCATAGTCAAATGAAATGGCAGAGTTGTTATAAGACTGCGGATAAACACGAACCTTAGTAGGTACGCTTGTTTTTGCCTGTGCTGTTCCTGCTGCAAATGTCGGTGTTGGCACTGCGATCATGGTAATTACCATTAAAAGTGCAAAGA
>JBNMKU010000070.1:0-11999 GCA_050874505.1 Roseburia sp.
CACCTCGTCATGTTTGTGTTAATATTATAAAACATGACGATGAAAACGTCAAGTAAAAAGTGGCAAAAAATCAGAAAAATCAAGGGTTTGCGGCAATTCGTGACGTGGTATCCTCGTCACGTTTCCGAGAATCCAGGATAAATGTTGTATGATTTTAGATGGCTATTTTGGTTGTTAGGAAAGAAAGCTTGAATGTGACATGACAAGTATTTAATATTCAAAAGAAGGGGTAGATAAAGATTATGAAAAGAAAAATAATGCTATTTCTAGCTGGTTTAATGTGTTTTTTTTATATAGTATCATTTACGCAAATTAGTCAAGCGAAAACAATAACTACTGATAGTAACAATCGATTATCGTCAACGTCTGCGGATGAAGAATATCCAGAGATTGAAGGAGAAGAGGTGGTTCTTAAAATTAATATGGATAATGCAAATCAGAGAAAAGTAACCGCTGCTTCAATGAATGATTTTGAAGAGAATAATTCAAGAGCTTCAATCCCTAATTATGTTTTTGTAACCATTACTCCACAGTCATCAAGTTATAAAATAACAATAACTAATTTAGGTGTAGATAAGATAGATTCAGTGAAATTAGTTTGTAAAATTTATAAGAATTCGGGAGCGTTTATAACGAGTAAAACAAAAACATTTACAAATGTTAAGCCAGGGAACAAAAGTTGGACATGGAATATAGCTAAAGGTGCAACAGTACAAGAAACAATTAAAGTGTCAGGAACAGCGAGGGATGGTAAGGATGTAATTTCATTTAGAGGTTCTACAGTAAGATATAATTTTGTAGGTGGAAAGTATGGGAGTATAGCACCATATGATGGACAGAGACACCACATGCCGTCCGATAGTGTTTCGCCGTTAAGTACCTATTCCGGACCAGCGATTAGAATGATTACGAGTGATCATAAAAATACAGCAAGTTATGGCAGTTCGTTGTCTGCTAAAAATTTTCGTGCAAAAGAAAAAGCGAAAATAAAAGCAGGTGAATTTTTGGGTGCTCAAAAATTGGGAATATCTAATTTGCAAAGTAGATTTGGCGCAAAGTATAATGCTGCAATTAATAGTATGGTTGCATATACGAAAGGATTGGGTTATACAAAGTAGTGATGTCAAAAAATAAAGTAGCAGGTTCATTGTTTGTTTTGATTTTAATTATTTATTTAATGGGTTGTGCCATGACACAGCCCATTTTAGATAATTGTAATAATAGCGTACTTAGAGTTAATGATGAAAATGTCATTGGTAAATTTGAAACAATTAAAAACGAAGTTACGGATAAAGAAGTAGAAGAAGAATTATTATATAGATTAATTCAATATTCAAAACTAGAAAACATAAAAGCAAATGCTGTTGAGAGTGGGGATGTTGTTTATATAGTGGTTACACTGTATGATTCAAATTATAATGAGCTGTTGGATTATAATAATATGGAACTGGATTTTATTGTTGGTGATTATTATTTTGATAAAAATATTGAAAATAAACTGCTTGGACATACAGTAGGGGATGAATTTAAAGTTACATCAATAAATAATACTGTTTTTAGCAGTATTCAGGAGGCAAAATACTATAGTATGAAAATAGTAAATGCGGAAAGATATATTTATCCGATGTTGACAGAAACTTTTTTGACAGAAAATTTTGATGTTCTGACAAAAAAAGAACTTTATGATAAAATTAGATCTGAGATAGAATGGATACAGTATGAGTTAGCATTAACTAGTGTAGAAGATGAGTTGGTAGAAAAGATAATATGCGATAGTGATTTTGATGAAAAATTTGATTCGTTAGTTGAACAAAGGTATCAGATGATTGTCGAAAAATATGAGAATTATGGACGATTGTATGGCATGACAGTGGAAGAGGTTCTGGAAGAGTTTGAAATGGATTTGGAAGACGTGAGAGAGAATGCAAAAATATTTCAAGGGGAATGGGAACTTGTTTTGTATTATGTTGAACAAGGAGAACTGCAATTTGAGAGACATGAAATTGATTCTAAAATGAAAAAATATGCACTTGAGAATGGGTATAATTCTATAGAAGAATTGGTTGAAGATAGTGGGGAAAAGTATTTGATAGAACAAGTTTGTGTTAAGGAAATGAAAGATTATTTATATGAGAAATATGTAGGGGAAATAGAAAGAAA
Organism: Roseburia sp.; assembly: GCA_050874505.1. Classification (GTDB taxonomy): domain Bacteria; phylum Bacillota; class Clostridia; order Lachnospirales; family Lachnospiraceae; genus Roseburia. The sequence continues at coordinate 2,161 of JBNMKU010000070.1, forward strand.
TGAGAATTGATATAGTTGAAAAAGCAGGCATAACTGTAGATGGAAACCAAGTAAGATTAGGAGACTCAATTGAAACAGCAAAAAAAATTCTGGGGAAATATGATGTAGACATGAATAATTATTATTTTCTGGATGGTGATTTGTTTTTTTCAGTAGATAATTTAGATGTAATAGATGAGATTGAGGTAAGAGGTGGAGGGGTTCAGAACATACACTTCTTTTTTAAAGAAAAAGAAATCTTTAAAGTAGAAAAAGCGGAAGCATTAGATTTCATGTCAGCTTGTAATGGAGAAATCCTGTCAAATGAAGATGATCGTGAATACTATGCGAATAATCTGGGTCTTATTATTTCCTTTGGATTCTCTGAAGAAGACGTGGAAGAGATGATCAGAGAATCCAAAGAGGATGGTGTTTATGAAGATATGTTGGATGCTATTGAACAGGATATTTATCGCTCTAAGCATATAGAGGCCATTGTGATACATCGTAATTAGTGTTTTAGGAAAGTGTTTTTACGACCTGTGCAGGATTTCCTGCAACGACAGTATAAGGTGCAACATCTCTTGTCACGACACTGCCGGCACCGATGACGGCACCTTCCCCGATGGTAACACCTTTTAATATGGTGACACCAAAGCCCATCCAGACTTTGTCTTCAATGACGATCGGGGCACTTTTTACAACAGACCAGTCCTTGTCCTGTAAGACAGGGAGTCCATGTGTGGCGTTTTCCCATTCGCGGGAAACGTCATTTTTTCGTTCTTCCCAGAAGATCGAGTGAGAATTGTGATCGTAGATCGTACAGTTCCAGGCAATGATGACATCATTTCCGATCGTGATGCCATTGCGGGAGATCAGCTGTGTGCCGCCGCCGATGTGTACCCGGTCCCCGACTTTGATGTGGCCGCTCTCCGTCTCAAAGACGAAGGAGGAATCAATCATGGACTTTTCCCCAATCTCAAGGTAAGTTGCGCCATTCTTTGGCGCGCGCAGATCAAGGTTAAAATTATCGCCTAAGACCGCACTCTGGTCAATGTGGATATAAGGAGCAGCAGAGGTAAGCTGCTTTTTTCGTTTGTGTTTTTTGTAGATACTGCGGAGATTCATAAAATCGCCATCCTTTCTCAAGGGTTATTTTTGTAACAGAAGAAGTGTCTTATCGTGCAGTTTTTTGCAGCCATTCTTTGCTGCCGGTGTGACAGAAGAGACAAGGCGTGTGATCTGTTTTGCAAGCCAGCCGTCGAAACGGTCCAGAAGCAGATGACGTACCTCGTGCAGCAGGAAGCATGCAGCTAAAACACCGAGTGCGTAGAGCAATACTTCTCCGGCAAAATACCAGTCATTTGTATGAGAGGCAAGGTCGGTAAACCGGTTGAAGATCTTTCGCATATCGCCCTCGATACAGTAGATAAAGACAACGTCCTGTGCCAGATGATTGATCACGCGGCTGGTAAAGTGCAGTTCGCGGAAGAACAAAAACAGGCAGATCGCTGTAACTGCCACGAGCAGGGAGTTGTCTCTGGCATACATTCCCATGAAAATACCTTTCATATAGGTAAGACCATAATTTAAGGTAGCAATGACAATCGTTGTACCAAAGAAGATAACGGCAAGATAGCTCTTTTTAAAGTGATGCTCTCCATAGTAAAGGCGGATGTAACGTCCGATGAGATACATGATCGTCATACAGACAACACCTTTTCCGGTATCTTCGATCAGTTCGTGGAAGAACAGGGTCGGCATTGCATAGAAGATGAACAACAGCAGCAACAGCAGGTTGCGGAAAGAAGTCCGGCTTAATTTTTCCGGGATCTGGTTCAGAAAACCGGAAAAGATCGCAATGACGAAATAGCAGGTTACAAACCAGTGATTTTCAAAGGTAAGCGGCATAAAGCAGGTGATCAGTCCTTTTAAGGAATAGCTTCCGGTTACAAAAAGGAACAGAAGATCATAAAAGATAATACACAGATCCAGCTTGATCAGCTTTTCTAAATTAAAGTGCATGCCAAAATAGCCGGAGATCAGCATAAAGATCAGATTGGTATTATTGGTAAATGCGTTGATAAATACGGAATCGGCAAGATTGAGACCGGAGATATCATTGAGGTAGGGCCCCATGCTGTGCCAGAATACGACAAAAAAGATACAGATGATCCGTAAGATTTCTAAACTGGAATTTCGCTGCTTTGGCATGATAAAATAAATCCTTTCTGATGATAAAACATTTATGAATATTCATTATAGCAACCCAGAAATAATTTGACAAGTTGTTGTTTTCTTACTATCATTATGATACCAAAACTTTTATTTAAGGGAGAAAAAACATGGATCAGATAAAAAAAGCATTTGAGGTTTTTGACAGCCGCCAGAAGCGTAAGCTCGTCTACCTTACGTTCATTATATTTATTGATGCGTTTGTTGAGCTGCTCGGCGTGTCTGTTATTATTCCGTTTATCCAGGCGGTAACAACACCGGAGGTGCTTCTCGAAAATAAATATGCGAAGTGGGCATATGATTTCTTAGGCATGAACGATACGAACCAGTTTGTTGTTTTAATGGCAGTCGTGATCATTGCCGTCTACATCTTAAAGAATCTGTTTTTAGTCTATATGTACAATCTTCAGTATAAATTTTCCTATTATGGAAAGAAACAGATGCAGAATACGCTGATGCGTTATTACATCGGACAGGATTACACGTTTTTCCTGAATTTAAACAGCTCTGAGCTGATCCGTAACATCAACACGGACCCGGAGATGTTCTACACTGCTGTATTAAATGCACTGCAGCTCGCATCGGAACTCTGCGTGTCTCTCGTGATCATCATTACACTGTTTGTAACAGATATTACGATCACATTAGGCGTGGTCATCAGTCTTGGTATCATGGCTCTGATCCTGGTAAAGGGTCTGAAAAAAGTCTTAGAGGGCTATGGCAATGACAGAAGAACCTATTCTGCCGGCATGTTAAAATGTATGCAGCAGGCATTCGGCGGCATCAAAGAGATCAAGATCGCAAACCGCGAAGAGTATTTCGAGCAGGATTTTGAGAAACAGAATGAGATCTACACCTATGTCATCAAACAGAACGCATTTTTAAGTTCTCTGCCAAAGCCGATCATCGAGGCACTGGCGATCACAGGACTGATGGCGATGATCATTGTAAAGATCGCGGCAGGCAACACAGACAGCCAGCATTTTATCGTCGTACTTGGTGTGTTTGCGGTAGCAGCATTTAAACTGCTTCCTTCCGTCAACAAGATTTCCTCTTACTATGCAGCGATCATCCACAATGGTGTTGTCATTGAGAAGATCCGCGATGAGTACAAAGAGATCGCAGCCAATAAAGAAAAGATGGAAGAGGCAAAAGCGAAAAAAGAAAATGGAAAAGAGATCTCTCTGGAAAAAGAGATCAGAGTGGAACATATGGAATTTGCCTATCCAAATGTGGACGAACCGGTATTAAAGGATGTCAATGTTTCCATCCCGAAAAACGCGTCCGTAGCTTTTATCGGACCATCCGGTGCAGGTAAGACCACGTTCGTGGATCTGATCTTAGGTGTCCTGACCCCGCAAAAGGGTGTGATCAGGGCAGATGACACAGATATCCAGACTGCACTGCGCGGCTGGCATGACAAGATCGGCTATATTCCGCAGACCATTTATATGTTAGACGACACCATCCGCAATAATATCGCATTTGGTGCCAAAGAAAATATTGATGATAACAGGATCTGGGAAGCGTTAAAACAGGCACAGTTAGATGAGTTCGTAAAAGAGATGGAAGACGGACTGGATACCGTGATCGGAGAAGCAGGTGTGCGTATTTCCGGTGGACAGAGACAGCGTATCGGTATTGCGCGTGCGCTTTACCGCAGACCGGAGATCTTAGTGTTAGACGAGGCAACTTCTGCACTTGATAATGATACCGAGGCAGCCGTTATGGAAGCAATCGACAGCTTACAGGGTAAGATGACCATGCTCATTATTGCACATCGTCTTTCTACCATCCGCAACTGCGATATTGTATACAAAGTAGAAAATGGTGCTGTAGCCATTGACACCGAAGACCATCATTAATATGGAAAAGGGGAACAAGAACATGGGAAAAGGTACCATTATGATCGAGCCATGTGCAGGACTTGGCAATCGTCTGCTTGCACTGACTTCGGCATATGAACTGAGTAAAAAGCTGGACAAAGAACTGCTCGTCATCTGGAAGCGGGAGATCGGCTGTGCGATCGCAGCAAAGGATCTGTTTGAGATGAGTGTACCGGTGGCTGAGATCAGCGAGATGGGAATGAAGCATGGTGTGATAGAACACCTGCGCAGTAATCAGGCGAAGAAAAAATACAGAGAGTCGGCAGATGTCTTTATCGAGTGTGATGAGATCGCAGATGCAAAGACTGCAGGCGGATTTGCGGCGGTGGAAGAGATGATTGCGGCGCATGACACCTGTTATGTGAAATCCTACACCAATCTCTGTGAGATCACGGCGGAGAGTTTTTCCTTTTTAAAACCGGCACCGGAGGTGTTAAAGCGTGGGGAGGCAGTATTTGCAAGGATTGGAAAAAATACGGTCGGAGTCCATATCCGCCGTACCGATCATGTGGAGTCGACCAGCCACAGTCCGCTGACCGCGTTTGTGGAGCGGATGAAAGCGGAACCGGAGGACACCAGTTTTTATGTGACGACAGATGATGCGGCAACGATACAGGAGCTGGAAACTTATTTCCCGAAGGAACGTCTGATCGTCTATGAGGATAAGGTATTGGACCGTGACTCCAAAACCGGCATTCAGGACGCATTGGTCGACATGCTCTGTCTCTCCAGATGCCGCAAGATCTTGGGAAGCTATCAGAGCACATTCAGCCTGATCCCGTCGATCATGGGACAGACCGAGTTAGTATACTGTATGAAAGAACAGAAGTGAGGATAGGCTGTTGAAAACATGTAATATTTTAGGAACCAATATCGCCGTGACGAATATGGCAGAAACGGTGGCATATATTGAGGAACATATCGACGAGCTGCGCGGAAAGTATATCTGCGTGTCCAACGTGCATACCACGGTCACCGGATATGAGGAAGCGGATTACAGGAACATCCAGAATACGGCAGCACTTGCACTGCCGGATGGAAAACCGCTGTCCCTGTATTCGAAAAAACACGGATTTCCCGAGGCGGAGCGTGTGACAGGACCGGATCTGATGGGAGAACTGTTTGCGCGTGACAATGGATTGCGCCATTATTTCTATGGTGGAAAGGAAGAAACAATCCAGGTTCTTTCCGAAAAACTGCCGAGAGAATATCCGGCGCTTCAGATCGCCGGCATGGTATCGCCGCCGTTTCGTCCATTGACCGAAGAAGAGGATGAGAGAGAACTGCAAAAGATGAACGATGCAAAAGCGGATATCATCTGGATCGGGCTTGGTGCACCAAAGCAGGAACGCTATATGTACGAACACCGTGGCAAGGTAAATGGCGTTATGATCGGAGTCGGTGCAGGATTTGACTATTATGCGGGAACCATCAAACGTGCGCCGATGTGGATGCAGAAACTGAGTCTGGAATGGCTGTATCGTCTGATGCAGGACCCGAAACGACTGTTTCGCCGTTATTTTGCAACGAATTTTAAATTTCTTCGCCTTACCATGGGAAGAAAATAGTTGCAGCAGATAGCGTGGATAGAGAGAGGAAACTATGGAACAAACAAAAATGAAATATAAATATCTGGATGCGGCAAGGGGACTGGCATTATTTCTTGTCATGTTTTCCCATGCACATGGACTGAGCAGTTTTCTGATTTTTTACTATATCCAGATCTTCTTTATCATCTCCGGTTATATTTACACACCGGGCAGGGCATATGGCGTGACCATCAAAAAGAAAGCAAAACGTCTGTTGGTCCCGTATTTTGGCTACAGTGCATTTTTATGGTGCTTTTATGCCATTGTGCGGAGAGATGGTGCGGCAATGAAGCAGTCACTGTTTGGAGTGGTCTATTCGAGATTTTGTCTTTACAATGCCGCGGAAGGCGCAGACAATGTCTATCTTTTGGATATCGCAAACGGAGCGATGTGGTATCTGACCGCATTTTTTGTGACATCACTGCTTTTTTATCTGATCGCAGACTGGTGTCTTGCAGATATGAAACGCACGGTACTGGTTTCCATCCTGCTTCTTGCAGTAACGATGGCACTTTCAGAACTTCCGGTATTATTGCCCTGGAGCATTGATATTGCAGGGATTGCAACGGTTCTGATGCTGGTCGGAGCATGGCTTCGGAAAAAACAGTTCTTTGAACAGAAGAGTCCACTCTGGCTGATCGTACTGAATCTGGTCTTGTATGTGGGTGTGGTCGTGTTTAACGGCAGATTAAATATGTCCATCCGTCAGTACGGCAGATTTGGAGCACTCAGTGTTCCGTTTTTCTTTGTGATCTCGATCACCGGTTCCGTGCTCTGCATCTGGGTCTGCAAATGGATGGAGCAGACAAAGATCGGTACATTTTTTGCTTATCTTGGCACACACACGATCGAACTGATCTGTCTGCATATGTTAGGACTCGAGTTATTCGGTGTTGTGGCAGGTCATTTTATCGATGTGGCAGCACTTGATGGTGCGGCAGAATGGATCTATGCAGCAGTGCGTGTTGCTGTGGCGATCACCGGAGCACTGATCGCGGGAGCCATCATCCGGAAGATAAAAACATGTTTATGGGGGAAAAATAGGTGAGTAAAAAAGAACGTGACTCTGGATTAGAACTGCTCCGCATCTTGGCACTCCTGGTAACATTCTGGATGCACGGTGCGAGCAGTTACCGCAATAATGAGGTCAGTGCATGGTTATGTATCGTCATTGAGACGATCGGAAATGTCGGCGTGCCGATCTTTATCCTGATCTCCGGTTATTTTGGGATCCGTCTCAAACCGAAAAAAATGATACAGCTGGATCTGATGCTGATCTTCTACTGCTGGATCGGTCTGGCACTCCGTTTTGTGTGGGGCGATGCGGCAGCTTACAGCGGTGAGCAGATCTTATCGTATGTATTCCCGGTCATCGGGCGTAATTCCTGGTATTTTACCTGCTATTTTGCACTGGCATTTTTAAGCCCGTTCCTCAATGCGTTTATCGAGCAGCTGGATAAGGCTACATTCAAAAAAATGCTGCTTACAATGCTTGTCATCTTTTCCGGCATCACGACCTTCTTTTTCTTTGACATCACACAGGATGGTGGAAAAGGAATTGTCAACATGGTGCTTTTGTATCTGATCGGACGGTATATCAGATTGTATGGAGAGGAAAAGAAGATCGGAAAAGCAAAACTGGGCAGATGGTATGCGCTCATCTTATTGGCATGTGTTGCCTTAAACGGTGCACTTTATGTGGTGACTGGTACCGTGCAGAATAAATTTGCAAGGGATAACACGCTGTTTACGATCGGCGCATCGATCTGTATCTTTTTGATATTTAAGGAGATCCATTTCAGCAGCCGTTTCATCAATGAGGTTGCTTCCCATGTTCCGGCAGTCTTTACGATGGAGTGGACACTGCGCGGCATCATTACCGCATACATGTTCAACTATCTGGCATGGAACGAGAGCAACTGGCATGAGTGGATCCTGCTTGGGATCTGTGTCCTTCTGATCGTGATGGGTACCGTGATCGATATCGTCCGGGTCAGATTATTCGGACGGATCGAAGAAAAGCTGGCAGATGGCATCCAGCATGGAATTGAAAAGGCAGCAGGTGCCGTAAAACAAAAAATAAAGTAGCAGCTACCACCGCTTCCGGTATTCCGAAGCGGTGCAGCCTTCCATTTTCTTAAAGATCTTATTAAAGTAACTGGCGTCATCAATGCCACAGAGGTGTGCGATCTCCTCGATCGAGGAATTGCTGTAACGGAGCAGCTCTTTGGCATTGTTGATCTTCTTTGCCAGAACATATTGGATGATCGTCGTTCCAAATTCTTTTTTAAATTCCCGTGAAAGATAATATTTACTGATAAAAAACTGTTCTGCAAGCTGGTCTAAGGAGATGTTTTCTGTATAATGTTCATCCAGATAGTGAAGAATCGTTTTGAGCTTGTCCGAGAGCAACTCGTTCTTCTCATTGGACTCGGTGCAGATAAGCGTCAAAATATTTACGATCTGCTGCGCGGTTAAAAGATCGGTGTCATCGGTCGGCTCCTCGTTGTAGCGGATGATATTTTCAATGGCAGTGATCAGCTCTGTGAAATGGGCAGAGCGGAAATGCCAGCTGTGGTGTTCCCTGAAATAAGAATAATACGCCCCTGCCTGTGGGCCGTAAAAGTGGATCCAGAGCAGCTCCCAGGGATCTTCATCGGTGCTGATGTGGGTGTATTCGCCCGAGCAGTCGAGGAAGAAACAGTCCCCGGCATGGGCAGCAGAGGAGATCATGCCGCCCTCAGAAGTTGGCTCGCGGTAGGTCACTTCCCCACTGCCGGAGAGCACCACAAAAAACAGGTAGGAATCCAAACCGCTCCGCCTGCTCAAATGGGATTTCAGACTTTTCAGGTAGCCCGCCTCCTGGATGTAGAAGAAATTCCTGCGCGTAAAAGGGGAGGGCGTGTTGATGACACTTCGTGTGTTTGTAACTTCGGAGGTTTTATATTTCTCAAAAAATAATTTTTTCATAGCAATATAATACTATTTTAGACCAATATATTCAATTGCAAAAATGTTAAAATTGGATTATTCTTAACAACGGCTTAAAAACAGGCATTTAGCAAAATAATTATAGTATAAAGAAAGAAACAGGATAAAGGAGAGTATTTATGAGTAAAAAGGCATTGATCACCGGTGTGACAGGACAGGACGGAAGCTATCTGGCAGAGTTCTTATTAGAGAAAGGTTACGAAGTACATGGTATGGTACGTCGTGCTTCTACTGAGAAGAGAGAGAGAATTGACCACTTAGAGGGAAATCCGCATTTCCACGTACACTATGGCGATCTTTCCGATTCTATGAGTATCATGCGTCTGGTTGGAAGCATCAAACCGGATGAGATCTACAACCTTGCAGCACAGAGCCATGTGGGTGTCAGCTTTGATGTACCGGAGTACACAGCAGATGTAGTTGCTACAGGTGTTCTCCGTGTGTTAGAGGCAGTACGTCTCTGCGGATTAGAGAAGACCTGCCGTATCTATCAGGCATCTACTTCCGAGCTTTACGGAAAGGTTGAGGAAGTGCCACAGCGCGAGACCACACCATTCCACCCATACAGCCCATACGCAGTTGCAAAACAGTATGGTTTCTGGATCGTAAAAGAATATCGTGAAGCATACAACATGTTCTGCTGCAGCGGTATCTTATTCAACCACGAATCAGAGCGTCGTGGTGAGACTTTCGTTACCAGAAAGATCACACTTGCAGCGGCAAGAATCGCACAGGGCAAGCAGGACAAGCTGTATCTGGGCAATCTGTCCTCCCTGCGTGACTGGGGATATGCAAAGGATTATGTAGAGTGCATGTGGCTGATCTTACAGCATGACAAGCCGGAGGATTTCGTGATCGCAACCGGCGTACAGCACTCCGTCAGAGAGTTCTGCGAGTATGCGTTCCGCGAGGCGGGCATCGAACTGGAATTCACGGGAGAGGGCATGGACGAGGTCGGTATCGACAAGGCAACCGGCAAGGTAGTTATTGAGGTATCCAAGGAATTCTATCGTCCGACCGACGTTGTCAACCTCTGGGGAGACCCGACAAAGGCGAAGTCAGAGCTTGGCTGGAACCCGACAAAGACAACCTTCGAGGAGCTGGTGAAGATCATGGTAAAACATGACATGGAGCTCGTCGCAAAAGAAAACTAAATAAC
>JBNMKU010000071.1:0-11939 GCA_050874505.1 Roseburia sp.
ATTTTGTTCCGGGGGAAGACATCGTCCTTTATTCCTCCAAAGAGGAACTTCTGGATCTGACCGCGTATTACCTTTCCCATCCCGCCAAACGGAAAGAGATCGCGCACAATGCCTATGAAAAGGTAAAAGCGCACCACACTTACCTGACCCGTATTACACAAATGTTAGAAACAGCTTTCCACCTTTAAAATTTTCGATATAATGTAAAATTGAAAAAAAGCGTGTTCCGATCAATCGGAACACGCTTTTTCTAGTGCAGGCTTTAATATGGCATCTACCTGCTCCATTGCAATGTTTATTCCCTCTTCATATCCATTCAACAGCCTGATCCCACGCTCTGCAATCTCCTTTACAGACAACTTCTCTGCCGTATAGATATCCTCTGCAACGGCATACTCCGTCTGCTTTGCATAAAACTTAATGAAATTCATAAACTGTTCCTGCTCATCAATATCGTTGACTTTGCCGATCCGGCGGACCATCTCCTGATATTCAGCCGTATTCTGTCCATTGCTCTCTTCCAGACGAATCAGGGTCTGGTATGCTTCTTTTCCTGCCACGATCTGTTGTTTCAATTCATCCAGATAGTCATCTAAATGATAAAACTCCCGCTCTAAGTCGCTTTTTTCCTCTTCTGTCAGCATCCGTGGTGCACTTTTAATGATCGCCGGGAAATCCTGCTCTTTTTTGCACAACTGATCGATCGCCTCTTTCAGTGTCAATTCGATTGCTCCATGTATTCTGGCTCCACCCTCGGTTGCATTGTATACGATTATCTTTCCTGCATTCCGTTTGATCGCCAGTTCAAACCATTTGCGGTAAGAATCCATCTGTATGTCTGTCCGTAACATACTTCCATCCATACCCTCTACTTCCATAAGCAGATCCTCATCACGCTTATTTGCTTCACTCTCAGCAAATCCACTGACATGTGTTTTTCCACCGGTATATGCCAGATCCTGACCGATCAGGATGATTTTTTGAAAGCCCAGAAACTCTGCTAAGGAAAACGCATCTGTCGCTACAGAGCCACCGGTATGCAGCTCTCCTAATTTCTCCCCGCAGCGTTTTTCTATCACTTCCTCAAATCCTTCAAATCCTGCCGGAGACTCATAAAAGAGACGGCTCTTATTTTCTTTTGCTATCGTCGGGATCGAATTTGCAGTCAGAACGATCGGGTATTGACGGATCCGTTCCTCCTTAAATAATTCCGGATTCTTTCGCGGATCTACACTGATTCCAATATGAAAATCAATGTTCTCTCTTGTCAGTGCCTTCAATGCCGAATCCACTGCAATAATAAAGGCACGGTTTCCCACTTCCTTTAACTGTCTGATATTTTTATCCAGTGATGGCCCCGCCGAAACGATAATGGCAGGAATTTCTGATATATCATACTGGTTTATCGCCTGTTTTAAATTATTGATGGAACTCTCCCTCAATACATATGGCAGATTATATAACAGATTATCCGCTAACTGCTTCCCGAATGCGACTTCTGTATTCATATTAAACACATGCTTTTTTATGCAATAAAGCATTTTCTCGATATATTCTTCTCCCTGCTTAAGATATAAAACATCATAATTTGGCAGAATATATTGTGTTACCAGATTTCGGTTCTCATAACCGATCCATTCATCCAATTTGCCATGCAGCCGTTCCTCATTGATGCCCTCTGCCACAAGATAGACCCATTCTTTTTCTATGATGTCATCCAAGGGGAACTCCCTCATTGCCAAAATAAAATTCTCATGATCCGGCTCGTAAACGATCATCTTCTGTGTACCATTACACATCTTACAAAGTTCACGCACCACTCTGCCATCCGACAGCCCAAACACGCAGATCACGGCATAATCCTTAAATTTATTACACCCTTTTGCATATTTCTCTGCTGCCAGTTCCGGCTCATATATACTATTCAAACGCCAGTTATATCCATCTCTTTCCTGGCATATTATTTTCTGATGATTGATTGTTTCTGTCACAAAACAATGTTCAAGATCACAGTCTTTTACGGACTGATACTTTAAAATAAACTTATTCTCCAAACATTCCAGTGCCTGTTCATTGCGTTCTAGTATCTCCACTGTCCATCCTCCTGTTTTTATTCTTCCAAGAGTCCTAATTCTTCCGGGATATCATAATATAATAAATCTGCCAATGCGAGTGCATCCTTATGCTGATACGATGTTACAAGTTCCTGCAGATCATCTCTTACCTTCTGCTGCATTGTCATTCCGGCATTCTCCGGTAATTGCGCCAATAATTCTGTCAACGTCTGCATTTTTCCGCTTACTTCCATCAGCAGACCCGCCAGCATCTGATATGCTTCTTTTTCACTGTTCTGATAAAACAGGTCAGCACATATTTTCAACTGTTCTGTCAGTTTCTGTTCTTCCATATCCATTCTCCTATGAAACGCAGTTCAACGGTTATCTGCATACAAAAAATAAAACCGGCAGTAAACTGCCGGTTTTATTATGTTCGTACGATTGTCTCTTACAATTACTGTAACAGAGAAAGTACACCCTGAGTAGACTGGTTAGCCTGAGCAAGCATAGACTGTCCTGCCTGAGCAAGGATGTTGTTCTTGCTGTACTCAACCATCTCTTCAGCCATATCTGTATCACGGATACGAGACTCTGCTGACTGAGTATTCTCAGAGATGTTATCAAGGTTAGCGATTGTGTGCTCTAAACGGTTCTGGATAGCACCAAGTTTAGATCTCTGCTCAGATACCATGCTGATAGCTTTCTGAACGGAACACATAGCTGCACCTGCTGCTGAGAAAGAAGAAACTTTAAGAGAGTTTACTCCTAAGCTTGTAGCAGACATAGAGTCGATAGAGATTGTGATGGTCTGTCCGCAAAGAGAACCAACCTGAAGGTTCTTAGCTGTGAATTTACCATCGATTAAGTTCATTGTGTTGAACTGAGTTGTAGAAGAGATTCTTGTGATCTCAGACTGTAACTGGTCAATCTCTTTCTGGATAGCTGTTCTATCAGCAGTTGTGTTAGTATCGTTTGCTGCCTGAGTAGATAACTCATTCATACGCTGTAAGATAGAGTGAGTCTCGTTTAATGCACCCTCAGCAACCTGGATTAAAGAAACACCGTCCTGAGCGTTGTCAGAAGCTTTGTTTAATCCACGGATCTGGCTTCTCATTTTCTCAGAAATTGTTAAACCAGCAGCATCATCACCTGCACGGTTGATTCTGTAACCAGAAGATAATTTCTCAGAAGATTTTGCCTGAGCTCCTGTTGTGATACCTAACTGTCTGTTAGCGTTCATAGCTGTAAGATTGTGCTGTACTACCATAATTCATTTTCCTCCTTGAATTGACTGTGGCTTCCATGCCACATATTGTGTTTCATAACTTCCATCTTCCCGACCGTACGCTTCGTTCCAACTTCCGTTATCAAGTAACATTTTGTTTACTTGTAATATATATCGGAAGAAACTTCCAATACTTTATAGAAAAAAGAAAAATCTTTTTACTATTTTTTATTATCCAGAAATTGCGGGTCATTATAGTTGTTTTTCATCATGTTCTTATAGTACTGATTTACAATTTTCTGGCTCTTGCGTACCTCTCTTGCCTGAGAACGCACGGCTGCGAATTTCTTCTCCATCAGCTCTTTGTTCTGTGCTTCCTGTTTCTGGATCAGGAGGCTTTTATCCGTTATCTTACGGATCAGATCCTGCATGATATGAATCTGCTCTTTATACTGCTCCCGGTTTCCATCCAGTTCTTCTTTTACCCTTGCAAATACTTCTTCAAAGCCCGCATCCAGTTGTTCTAACTGGTCAATAAATTCTGCCTTCTTCTCCACAATGCGGTCAAAATCATCCGGATCGAGACTTGGGTCTTCCAACGCCTCTCTCTGTTCCTGGTCTGCCATAATGATCTGATCCAGAATACGGATCTTTTTCTGCAGACTTTCCATTAATATAGTAAGATATAATTTATCCATATATCGGGTTCTTCCTTATCTATGACGTAGCATGTGCCGTTTTCATAACTTCTTTCCAGGTATCACGCATGGTACGCAGATGTTTTAATACTTCCTCTAAGATTTCTGTATCCTTTTTCACATTGGCTTCCTGAAGCCGCATCATCAGATAATCATAAACCGAATCAAAATCTTTTGCTACCGGATACTTATGGTTTAAGGTTGCCTTAAACTCCTCTATGATTCGCTCTACCTTCATGATATTATTGTGTGCTTTTACAATATTCTTATCCTCGATTGCCATGATCGCAATGTTGCAGAATTTGATTGCTCCCTCATAAAGCATTAAGGTCAGCTCCGCCGGGGATGCTGTCATGATCTTGTTATTTGCATATGCTGTATATCCCTGATTTTTCAGCATTATAAGTATCCTCCATTTGTTTTTATGTTATAAACGTCAAGGCATACAGTTTATCTCAAACTGTATGCCTGTTCCATTCTATCAGCTTCCAAACAGATTGCTCATAGATGACGTCTGACTCTGTAATTTACTAAGCGCAGTCTCCATTGCAGAGAACTTATTATAGTAGTAATCTTCCTGATCCTGCAGTTTCTGTTCCCACTTCTTGATGAGATCAGTATAATCACTGTACTCCGATGCCATTTCCTTATCGTTATAAACCTTATAGACACTGCTTAAGGTTGAGGTCTGCATCTTCTTTCCTACACTCTCATAAAGACCATTGGTAAGCTGCTGCATAAACTCGATCACGGTATCCGGATCTTCGGTAAGTGCAGTCATCAGCTTATCGGAATTACCGGAAACAGATGCATCATCCTCATCTCCATCAATGTGGTACGCATTCTGCTCATTTTCTGCTGCATTTAAGTAGCCAAGTGTCTTGATACCGAAGCTGGACAGATAGTAATTCTTTCCATTGATCTCGTATCCCTTGCTCATGGAAGATGTCATCGCATTCATGACTGACTCTAAGCTGTCATCCCGGCGAAGCAGGGATGCTTTGATCTTGTCTTCCCACTTCTCCACCTCAGTATCGGACATTGCATCCTTTTCCTCATCGGTCAGTGGCTCATAACCCTTTGCAGAGTCTGCATTATATAAAGATGTGATCTCGTTGATCAGGGAATTGTACTGGGTCAGGAAATCCTTGATCTTATCGTACATACCCTGGACATCAGACTGGGTGGTAATGGTGATCGCATTTGCATCGCCCTCTCCGGTTACTGCCTGTGCCGTAATGATCAGTCCGTTGATTGAGAACTGGTTGGAGCTTCCGGTATATTCAATGTCATTTAATACGATCTTGGCATCCTTACCATCGATCTTGCTGGCATCAGAATTACTGTTTGCATTTAAGTAATCCATATTTGTCTTTGCATCATTTACTTTGGCAACAAATGCATCGACCGCATCCTGATATTCCTGGCTTGAACTGTCTAATTTGGCAAGATCTGCAAGTACGCTATGCTCCTCCAATGTTGCCTCACCATCTTTAATGGTTGTATTGTTGTCAGAGATCACAGTTGCGTATTTGTTTACTTCTGTTGTTACCGCTGTAGCACCACCGGAAGCATAAGCTGCCTTGATCCTTGCCGCGATATTTGCTCTTGTATAGTCATCAGTCTCATCCAATACAGTATCTGATACTGCCTCAAAACTGTTTACTTTGCTGATATTGCTGGTTAATGTTTCAATGTCTGCTTTTGACAGTCCGGATGCTTCTTTTAATGCAGTCAGACGGTCGGATGACTTGCTTACTCCACTTACCGCTGCACCTCTTACATACTCGGTGTTTGTCACTTCTGTTCCAGCGCCTACGGTTGCAGATTTTCCATCAGTTACAAGCTCACCTTTTGTTTTGTCGTACTCCTGCATGGTCGTACCATCATCAGAAAGCTTGTAAGTCTTTCCATCAGAACCTGCGAAAGTGCCATCATCATTTGGTAAGTATGTGGTACCATCATCTGCCGTATATTTGTAAAGTCCGGTTCCAACCTCGTTTGTGGTCGTCTCATAATAGGTTGTGGTCTCATCCATCATGGCAAGCTTTGCTTCCTGTCCATCTGCGGCAGTGTAAACATAATACTTATTGCCATTTGCATCTTTTTCGCTGGTTGCCTTGTAAACGAGTCCGTTTTCGTCTACATAGTCACCATCTGCATTCTTGGTGTAGACATTTCCACCATCATCCTTTGCCGTGGTAACTGCCTCGATGTATTTTCCATCTTTTTCGTAAATATCACGATCTGTCTTTACTTTCGTGTAGACATTGCCATCTGCATCCATTACAGAGTTGACACGCTCACTTGCGGTCATGGAAAGCAGAGTCTTTAACTCTTCCTGCTCTGCACCAGAAAGGCTGCTTCCAGTCAGTGCATCCTGCATTGCGGAATAAGCAGTTGCATAGCTGTATGCTGCGGAAAGGTTTGCATTCTGTGCTTTTGCTGTCTCGGTAGAAAGTAATGCCTGTGCATAAGCCTCTACTCCGGACTTCACATTTTCTGCAACGGTCTTTCCATCACTGGTAATGTATTTGGTATAGGATTCGTAAGTTGCTGTCGTTGAAGAAGAACCTACACATAATCCTAATTTTGCAAGTGCAGAAGATCCATCTACATTGGCTCCGGTTAAGGTAAAGTCATTGGCTGTACCGGTTTCTTTGGAGCTGACATAGATACGTCTGTTATTCGAATCATAGCTGGCATTGACACCTGCATCTTTTAATGAATTGATTACCTGCTGTACGGTCGTTCCCTGGCTCACACTGATGGATTTCTTAGTTCCATCTCCTAAATTGACATCAATGGTTCCATCCCCACCGGTATATCCGAGTTCTGCTAATGTGGTTGACTCTGTTGTTCCGCTGGCTAATTTACCACCGGTTAAATATCCTGCCTGTGCAACCTGAAGGATATTTAATTTCTGTGTACCATTTACCGCATTGTTGGTTGTCGTAACCGTTGCTTTTGTGGTATCAGAACTTGTGGTTGTCTTTAAATTATAGTTTTTGGAAAAACGAAGTCCATCCAGACTGGTATATAAACTGTAGATCTTGGTGTTTAATGTTTTCCATGCATCCTGTTTCCATGATAACTTGGTCTGTGCTTTTTTATATTTATTGGTCTTGTAATTATAAGAAGAAACCAATGCGGAAATAATGCTTTCCGTATCCAGACCTGATGTTAAACCTGTGATTCTAATTGGCATATCCTTACTCCTATCTGATGAGTATCCTCACCTGAATTAATCTTAAAGTTTCTCGTCGACTAACAGTCCTGCCACTTCCCAGACCTTGGCGATCATGTCAAGTGTCTTTTCCGGTGGATATTCCTTTAATACTTCCTTGGAATCTTTGTCGATGATCTTGATCATAACCCGATTGGTCTTATCATGAATTCCAAATACAGCTTCGGAATTATGTGCTTTTTTGTTGATCTCCTCAACTGCCTTTTTAATCTGTGCATTGCTTGCACTTCCTGTCAGACCGTTCTGGTCTGCCGTCTCTGCTGACTGACCATCTGTCTCAGTCTCTTTTTTCTTTGGTATGACTTTCTCTGTACTTACTGGTGCCTCGGATGTAACAGACGTTTCGCTGTCCGTCTTTACTTCTGATGTTTCCGATGATGCACTGTTGTAAGATACCACTGCGTGATTCATTCGCTCAATCGCCATCGTTATGACCTCCATTTCATCTGATACTGCTGTCTTTCGCACTTCCATGTGCTCTTCGTCTATTTTTTCTATATCTTATATCGGTTTCTTTTTTATAAAATTAATACCGGAGCACAGCTTTTCTTCTGCCTCCGGCATTTTCCTATCTCCTATAACAGATCTTTTAAGGATGCGATCGCATCTACATTCAACGCCGCTTCATTTTCTTTCTGGATCTGCATATATACTTCTTTTCGGTAGATCGGCACATCCTTTGGTGCTGAAATTCCGATCTTGACCTGATCGCCGCGGATCTCCAATACCGTAATCTCGATATTGTTATTCACAACCAGCGATTCTCCTTTTTTTCTTGTCAGTGCCAGCATGCCTATTCCCCCGCTTCCTTTTTTCTCTCCTGCATTGCCTCGTAAAGGTTAAACTTAACAGGGTAATCTTCTTCTACGATGATCTGGCAGCCCTTTTTGGTATCCGTGTTGATGACAACCGGTGCCTTTAAGTTTACCGTAGATTTCTTTACATCCGGCATTGCGGTTACGGTCACAAGCACATAGGTATTCTCATCATTTAACTCACCTAACGGAGCTAATACTTCATCATTTACGGTAGGGTTATAATCTGGTTTGACTTCATTTGGATGTACGACCGGGAATGCTACTTCTGGTTCATCCATGGACTGAAGCCACATGATCGAAGCTGCTTTCTTTTCTTTTTCCTCATCAAAGATCAGTGTAAACTTCTGCAAGAACGGGAAACCGATCATACCACCATCCATCGTGATGATCTTATCGTCTTCAATGTCAATCTCCCCAAATAATCTTGTATTTGCCTTCATCCTGTCTTCCTCCCGTCTCTCTGATATCCTACAAATAGCTTAACAGGGTTACCTGATTTACTTTGGATGCCGCCTGTAAAGATGCCTGATATGCAGTATAAGCAGAGGTATAATCGATAATGATATCGGACAGCTCACGGTCTTCGTTTGTTGATTTCAGTTCTTCCATTGTGGTCTGCTGATTTGCCATACGGTTCTTTGTCAGATCAAGGCTCTGTCCTTTACTTCCGACATCAGTGTTTGCCAAAACAACGCCCTCTAAATAGCCATCGAAGTTGCCAATGTAGCTGTTGTATAATTTCTGTAAATTGTCATCCGCATAATCTGCTTCTTTTTTTGCTGCTGCAAGCCAGCTCTCCAGTTTTACCTGACATTCATCTGATGAGTACTCGTCCATCTTCATCATCTTCTCAATGTCTTCTACCTTCTGGTTTGCATCCATCGCATACTGTACCGCATCGATCATCTCATCCACATCTCTGCCGATGGCACTGTCGAATACGCTTGCTGCCAGTGTATTTACGGTCAGTGTCTGGTTTGCTGCAACAACGTAATTGATATCCTGATAAATAACATTTCCTTCATCATCAAAATGCTTGAACTCTAATACATTGTTCGGATCTGTAACATCCTTGCAGTCATAATAATACTCCGGGCGAACCTCTCCGTTTGAGAAACCGGTTTTGGTATATTTGATCTCCAGCTGTGCCTCTCCGTTTTTCACGGTAGCTGCAGTATCGTTGTTGAAGATCATCTCGCCGCTGTGACGGATGATAACTGCCTCCCCGTCCGGGATATTGTATTCGCTTCCGCCGCTTGCTGCCAGCCAGTCCTCATAAGTATCGTATACCGTTGCCTGAATGGTCGGTGAAGGTATGGTTCCTGCTGCATCTTTATAGTGGAGCTCTACTTTTCCAACATTGATCGTATTGTTGTTGGCATCGGTTACGGTACCTGCGGTCTCTCCATCGATCGTACCGATATCTCCATATGCAAAGCGGATACGCTGATAAGCTGCATGCGTGTGATCTGCGATCGTGGCATTTAAAACATCATTTTCTGTCTGAGGAACGGTCACTTCATTTCCATAATAACGGTGTTCTTCCAGATCAGAATAGGTAAATTTCTGTGAGATCTCATAGGAGGTTTCTGTCTCATCCTCCATGAAAGTAAGCTTTTTGTTGGTGCGGTATCCGGTAAATACAGTTCTTCCTGCATAGTCCGCATTTCCCTCGGAATAAACCTGTTTCCGCAGTTTTTCCAATGTTGTTAAGATCGTCTTTCTATCATCTGCTGTGATCTGGTCACTGGCACCATACTCGCACTGGGTACGGATATCGGTCAGAATGGTCTTCATATTGGAAAGTGCGGTCTCTGTTACATTCAGCCAGGACTCCGCATCCGGTATATTACGCTCATAATACTGTTCGATCTCGCTTAAGTTGCTGCGCAGTCTTAATGCACGGATCGCGATAACCGGATCCTCAGACGGACGCTGGATCTTTTTCTGGGATGTCATCTGCTGGTTTAAGCTGTCGACATTCATTTTATTTCCGTTAATATTGCTTGAAGTATTATGTAAAATAATATTATTGGTAATACGCATCTGTCATTTCCTCCTATACACCGGTTTCTTCGATCAATTTATCATAGACTTCTGCCATAACGGAGATCATCTTGGATGATAAATTGTAGGCGTTCTGGAATTTGATCAAATCCAATGCTTCCTCATCCTCATCTACGCCGGAAACAGACATTCTCTGTGTTTCAAGCTGGCTCTGGATGTTAAGGAAGTTCTGGTCAAAAATCTTTGCCTTCTGTGCATCAATAGATACATCAGAGATCATACATTTTAAGAACCCATCTGCGGAACCACCACGGAACAATACCGTATCGCTCTTTAATTTGGCAAGTTCTTCGATCAGGTTGTAATCATCTACACCACTCTCTTCTGCACGATAGCTCTGTGTTGCCAGTTTATCCGGCTCTTTTACACACAGGGAAGATGCACAGATATTTGCTGCGGTAAGTTTATAATAGCTGCTTGAGGTACAGCTTACTGTGCTTCCGTTAAATGAGGTGCTGCTGTTAAAGAAATAATCGTCTCCGTTTAAATCTTTTCCTGTGAAGAAAGAGTAGTAATTGGTCTTGTCTCCGTTTAAGTCCTCTCCGTCTAACATGATATCGTTAAACTTGGAGGCGAAAGAACGTAAGAACTGGTTCATCTGGGACATATAATATGGAATACCCATCTGATCCACGGAAGAGCCGATCGAAGCTTTCATTCCGTCTACTTTTAATCTCTGCTCTACACTTAATGCGTTTTCCAGATTGAAGGTATAGGATGTTACATTGCCGTCTGCATCCAGTTCAAATTCAAAATCGGTATAGTTGTATGTATTTCCGTTGATGGTCAGTACACCGGACTCCGGCATGGTCATTGCCTCAACTGCTGTAATGGACGGGCTGACTACCTGTACCTGTTTGCTGTTTAATACTTTCG
The DNA here is from genome assembly GCA_050874505.1 of Roseburia sp. Classification (GTDB taxonomy): domain Bacteria; phylum Bacillota; class Clostridia; order Lachnospirales; family Lachnospiraceae; genus Roseburia. The sequence goes on from JBNMKU010000071.1 coordinate 10,989, forward strand.
CAACACCGGTAAAGTTCTCGCCGTTGTTACCATCGCGGATATCAAACAGTGCTTTTAAAGATCCTGACATGGAAGATGCTCCGGCTGCAAAGTTGTTTCCGGTTCTCTTCCACTGTAAATCATAAAGTCCGTCATTGTCGGACTGGTTGACTCTGTTTTCTCTTGCAACACAGGTTAATGTGTCGTAATCATAGGTATCTACTAAGATCTGTCCACCGATCTTAACGGTATAGTAATTTGCTCCTGTCTCCATCTCCGGATAGTTGGAGTTCTTTACCGGAACCTCGGAAACCTCGGTCGGAACGATCTCAGATAACTCATCGATCAGAAGTGCTCTCTGGTCACGGAGTTCGTTTGCATAACCTCCCTGAACCTCGATGACATTGATCTGTTTGTTTAAGTTTGCGATTTTTTCTGCAATGGAGTTAATGTTTGCTACGGTAGACTTGATCTCCTCGTTTGCATTGTCCTGGATCTCGGATAATCCCTGATAGGTTGCATTGAAGAAAGTCGCAAAGTTCTGTGCACTTCCAATGAACTGCTGTCTTGCATTGGTATCACCGGACTGGTTTTTCAACGTATCGAGTGCATTGAACATCGTATTTAAGATCGTCGAAAATCCTTTTGCAGAATCATCATCAATATAGTAATTTTCAATCTGCTGCATATAATTTAACTTCGTCTCGTAAAGTCCTACAGAAGACTGATTATACCAGTATTTGTTGTCATAGTACTGGTTACGCAGCTGTGTAATGGATGATGTCGTAACACCGGTACCAACCGCACCGTATTTCTGATACACACGAAGTGCATCTGATGCAACACGATTGGTCTGCTGCTTGCTGTATCCTTTTGTCTGTACGTTGGAAATATTATTTGCAGTTGTATTTAAAGCAATCTGGTATGCACTTAAACCAGATGATGCAACGGTTAATCCAAAAAATGTTGATG
>JBNMKU010000072.1:0-11678 GCA_050874505.1 Roseburia sp.
AGCAGGGCAATGATGTATTCGTACACTACTCAGGTCTGAACATGGATGGTTTCAAATCCCTTGAAGAAGGTGCTGCAGTAGAGTTCGAAGTTGTAGAAGGAGCAAAAGGTCCTCAGGCAACTAACGTAACAGTAGTAAAATAATTTTACTACACGCGGTATTCCACAGGTTTCACATGTACCTTTTTCTTTTTAAATAAACCCGTTTTTATTTGCTAGATTAAGATATTGTAAACAATGGATTTAAAAAAGAGTGTCGGTTTCCGGCACTCTTTTTTACGTTTCCATATTTTATTTACTAACAAAGCATATTCGGGTTTTCTTCTTTTTGCAGGCATTTTAAGATGTTGACCACACCGCTCTGCGCCATACTGCGCACTGCCTCTTTCGTGTAAAATGCCATATGCTGTGTCATCGTTACATTCGGGAACTGGCGGATGTATGCCATATTGCGGTTACTTAAGATATCCGACCGCAGATCTCTGTGATAGATGCCTTCCTCTTCCTCGATGACATCCAGTCCCAGTGCTCCGATCTTCTGGCTTTCGATCCCGGCGATCACATCATCCATGCACATCAGCTCTCCTCTGGCACAGTTGATGATCACAACACCGTCTTTCATCTGTGCGATCGTATCTTTGTTTACCATATAGCGTGTCTGATTGGAAAGCGGCACATGCAGCGTGATGACATCACTGTCGCGGTAGACTTTCTCCAGTGAACAGTATGTGATATTGCTGTTTTCTGTGGCATTTTCTCTCCTGCTGTATGCGATCACACGACAACCGAACCCGCTTAGATATTCTGCCACTTTTAACCCGATCTTTCCGGTTCCGATGATCCCAACCGTAAGATTTCTCAACTCGCTCCCCATGAGTCCGCTCAGTGAATAATCGTTCGCGTTTGCCCGATATAATGCCTGTTTATAATTGCGCAATGCCATGAGTATCAGCATGATCGTATACTCTGCCACGCCATCCGGGTCATAATATCCCTTACAGATATGCACCCCATTTTTTTTTGCCGCGTTTAAATCGATATGGTCGTAACCGATCGTTCTCGTTGCTACAACCTTGATCTGGCGTTTTGCCACTTCCTGCATCAGATCTTCTTTTAACTTCGTCTCGCCTAAGATCGTGACCCCGTCCGCACCGTTTGCAAGGTCGATCGTATCTTCGGTCAAAGGTCCCGGCACAAGCGTGATCTCAATCCCATATTTTTCTGCTTCCCGTTTCAAATAATCCTTTTCATCATCTCTGACTTCATAAGCTGTTATCTTCATCTGTCTTCTCCATCCATTCCTGCTTCTTCGCTTATGTTAGAAAAAGTAGCATAGTTTCCAACTCTTAGCAAGCCGATGGAGCGATACGGCACAGCCGCGTCACTTTAAAGGGTTAAACCGGGTGTGGAGACGATCAGACTCATCGTTCCCGTACATTCTACCCTGCCAAATCCATTTGGAAGAATGAAATGGTCTCCTTTTCCCACCGGATTGCCATTTACAATACCGTCTCCTTCCAGTACGGAGCCAAGCAGGAACGGATAGCTCTGTTCAAAAGCTGCCTCTCCCTCCACGTCCAGTTTGAAGATATGATAATAATCGCAGGCATACAGTTCATTCAGTGTGTTTTTCGGCAGATCCAGTACCGATCTCACACTCTCCTCTGCCGGTTTTGCCGGAACGGTAATGACATCGATGCTCTTTTCCACATGAAGCTCTCTCGGCTTTCCATTGGAAAGGCGGTCATAATCATAGACACGGTATGTAATGTCACTGTTCTGCTGGGTCTCTAAGATCAAAAGTCCTCCCTTGATGGCATGTACGGTGCCCGGGTCGATCTGGATAAAGTCACCTTTTTTTACCGGAAGCCCCCGGATAAAATCGTTCCATCTGCCCTCTTTAATCATGGACTTTAACTCTTCTTTTGTCTTTGCATTGTGTCCGATGACAAGTGAAGCATGCTCCGGTGCATCCATGATGTACCAGCACTCGGTTTTTCCATAGGAGCCGTTTTCATGCTCTTTTGCATAGGCATCATCCGGGTGTACCTGGATGCTTAAGTCATCCCTTGCATCGATGATCTTCGTCAGCAGTGGGAAACGGTCGTACGGAAGGTTTCCAAACACTTCTTTGTGCTCGTCCCATACCTGTGATAATTTCATTCCGGCAAAAGCTCCATTTCGGATGGTTCCATCTCCGTTTGGATGTGCGGAAATGCCCCAGCACTCTCCAATGTCATCTCCTTCTGCCGCATAACCAAATTCCTCCCGCAATCTGGTTCCGCCCCAGATGTTATGCGTACATACCGGATCTAAAAATAAGATTTCTTTTTCTGACTGATTCATACTTAATATTGCTCCATTCGTTTTGATCACTTTCTGATACCAGAGCGCGGAATCTTTCACGATGCGCTGCTGAGTGGTAAAGTCCACATAGACAATACCAAATCTCTGTTTATAACCGTCTGCCCACTCAAAGTTATCCAGAAATGTCCACAGGAAATAACCGCGGACATCGGCACCCTCATCATAAGCTTTCTGCATGGCACTTAAATAGGAATCCAAAAACGTAATGCGGTTCGGGTCATGCACTCTGCCGTCTTTGCTCACGATATCGTGACAGGACATGCCGTTTTCTGTGATGTAGAGTGGCAGCGGATAACGCTCGGTTAAAAATTTAATGCCATAATAGAACGCTTCCGGTGTTACCGGCCAGTCTGCCGCCGTCTTTGGAAATCCCGGTGCACGGTTGACAAATTCAGGTTCTCCGTCTGCACCTGCCCTGACGTAATAGCCATTATATATGTTTTGTCCCATAAAATCCAGTGGCTGATGGATCAGCTGCATATCTTCTTCTGTGATTTCCGGCAGATATTCCTTAAATTTTTCGAGTCCTTCTTTGGGATAATGCCCCAAAAAGACCGGATCGGAAAACCACGAAACATTCCAGGTCCAGTTATCCATCGGGTTATAAAAGCCAAAATAAACTTTTTTTGCCGCCGCAATATCTGCCTCACTGTCCGTATATGGATAGGCAACGCCTCCGGTCGGCGCAAATCCGACTTTGATCTCTCTTCCGGCATGTTTTCTCAGTTCGATAACGGCTCTTCCATGTGCCTTCAACAGGTTGTGCGCGATCTGAAATGTCTCTTTGACCGTACACTTTACGCCGGGCGCATGCACGCCGCTTAAATGTCCCAGTCCGACGACACACTGCGGTTCATTGATGGTAATAAAATATTCGCACAGGTCGGAGAAATTCTCTGCCACAACCTTTGCATATTCCCCGAACCAGTCAACCACATCCGGGTTCAGCCAGCCGCCTTTTTCATAGAGTGCCGCCGGAAATTCCCAGTGAAACAAGGTAATATAAGGAGTAATGCCATTCTGCTTCATCGTAAGGATCATATCGCGGTACAGATCGATCGCTTTCTGATTGACCTTTCCGGTTCCCTCCGGTAAAATTCTTGCCCAGTTTAATGAAAAACGATACGCATGGATCCCCAGATTTTTCATCAGCGCGTAATCTTTTTTATATAAGTGCATCTGGTCACAGGTCGTATACGCATCCTGTCCCTCAAAAACCCGCCCTTCTTCGGTAAACGTATCCCAGACGGTCTTTCCTCTTCCATCCTGCGGGTCGGTTCCCTCCACCTGATAGGCACTGCTTGCAACACCCCACACAAAATCATCTCGAAACATACCTTTCCTCCCACTTTTCACTCAAAAATGTTATGTTACCGTTATTTTGCAATATTTCTGCCAAATTTTCAACTGCCTAATACCGCCACCAGATAAAATGGCACCACACATTCTTCTGCTCCATCCAACAGGCGGATCTCTATCGTATGTTCTTTGCTTTCTCCATGTAAAAGGAGCGGTTTTAATTCTAACTTATCACCCCAGGTCTCATCAAAGTTTGCATCCAGCCGCACAGCGTGCTCCCTGTCACCATCGATCACTGCCTCTGCCACCGGAGCAGGATGTTTTACTGATCTGCGGTAACATGCCGTAATGCAGCTTCCTTTGACCGGAAAAAAAAATGGCATCTCCTGCTTTTCCTGCCGTCCATCCATGTTTAAAGCAGTCTGCCACTCCATTCTGGACAGTCTCATCTGCCACAAAACCGGACAGTTCCGGTTTACAGTTATTATTTTGCAGCCGGTAGGAATGTTCAAACGCATTCTCTGTCAGCGGCTTTCGCAGCTTCTTTTCCGGCGCATCCTCTTTCTGCGCCAGTTCTGCCTTAACCTGTTCCAAAAAATAAGTGATGACCGATGCGACCATTTCATGACCGAGATCATTCGGGTGCAGATCATCCGGTGTGATCTCCCTGTTTTGGATACGTCCTGCTGCTACTTCCGGGTAAATACAGCTCTGCATGCTGATCTCCGGCAGATCATAATGTCTTCCGACCTGCGCGTGCATCACCTGTGCATTTGCCCCGTTGTGATAGTAGACATTGTGCACCAATAATACAGCAGGGGCTGTTTCCTCCCGCAGGATTTTTCGCACCAGCCCCTCATACGTTTCTTTAAAATGTTCTGTCGATTCATCATTCACTGAAAATTCCACAAACACGACATCCGGCTGGTGTTTTAACAGATCATCTTCTACCCTCGCCACGCCATACTCCGACGTCGTTGCGCCGATACCGGCATTGACATACATGGTCTTTGCATCCGGGAACTGTCTGCTCCACCACTCATAGACACGGTATGCGTAGCAGTTTTCCGGTTTTGTCGCAAGACTTCCCTGTGTGATCGAACCGCCCAGAAATCCCAACGTGATCGTCCCGCCTGCCATGGCGCGCTCCATCACTTTTTTTAATTGAAACAGATTTCCGCGGTTTGCGATCGCATTTTCATAATCAAGTGCAAATTTCATGTTCTATTCCTCTGCCTTCCAGATTTCTTCCCCAAGACTCTCTATATAAGTACTAAGCTCCTCTGCCATTTCCTCTGCTTCCGGGATTCTGATATGACCGGGGGTGCCGCATCCGTTTTTGGTATACAGGAAATGACGGATCCTTTTCTCTCCGATGCGTTTCGCTACCTCCCCGATCGCCAGATCCCAGTTTTTATCGTGACACAATATTGTTGTCGTTAATATGATCTGTGCCTTGGGGTATTGCTCTGCAATCTTTTTTACAAAAGAAAAATAATGTTCCTTCCAGTGTGCGGCTTCTTTTCCTTCCGGTTCCACCGCCATATAGTCATAAGGATGGCTATCATTCTGCCCGATCGCGATCACAACGACCTGCGGACGGAATTTCGAAAAATCCCACTGCTTTACCGGTCCCAGATCGGGATGATATTCGATCTTGTCATAGCAGGACTCCATCCCTTTATAATCCGGTGCGGCAAACCAGCCAGTCCCATCTAAAAGCGCAATGCCTCCCTGCGAGGTATCATGGATTTCCGCATTCAGTTTCCGCGCTGTCATCCAGGCATAGGAATACCAGCTGTTTGAGTACTGTCCATGATGGACGGGATCTTCTTTTCCAATGTAATCCAGTGCTTCGGAAACTTCTCCGCAGGAAACACTGTCTCCGAAAAATTCAATTCTCCGCATCGGTTTTTCGGGTGGTTCATAGAGGGTTACATTCTCTCCCTCTATCCCAAATCCATAGAACGTCACCGTATGGCAGCTATCCATCCGCTTAAATAAAAGGAGCTCATGTTTTTCGTCTTTTAGTCCCTCTGCGATCCGGTAGCTGCGCCGCCCTGCCTCATCGGTCAGTGCAAATTTTCCCTGTTTTCCATCGAGAAAATAGCCCATCTCATTTTCCCAGCAGGATCTGTGATTTTCCAGTTCTACCTCTATGGCAGTTCCACAAAATACAAGCCTTATGGAACTGCACGCATAGACAAGTACCGGCGCCTTTTTGTCATCAAAATCAATTCTTCCGCTATATTGTAATTCTCTGGTTTCCGGTGAAATCCACATGTCTGCTCCTAACGTCTGCCGATCTCGGTATCGGTGGTTGTTACCACACTGTGTTCTTTGATGTAATCGATGATCTCATCTAACTCTGTAAATGCCAGACCAACATAACTGTCTGCTGCTCCGTAGTAAATGGCGATCTTTCCGCTCTCGGAGTCATGGATGGTCGCACATGGGAAGCAGACATTCGGTACAAATCCGCGCTCTTCATACCACTCTTCCGGTGTCAGCAGGAAGTTTTCACAACGATATTTTACGATGGATGGATTGTCGATGTCTAAGATCGCCCCACCGATGGAATAGACATAACCATTGCAGGTGCCGCTTACACCATGGTAGAACAACAGCCATCCCTCGGAAGTCTCGATCGGTGCTGCACCGCCTCCGATCTTTAAAGACTCCCACCACTCAGAGCCTTTGCCCATCACATGTCTGTGTCTGCCCCAGTAGGTCAGATCCGGGCTCTCGCTGATAAAGATATCGCCAAATGGTGTATGACCGCTGTCAGAAGGACGTGACAGCAACATAAAGTTTCCATTGATCTTTCTCGGAAACAGCACCGCATTCCGGTTAAACGGAAGGAATGGGTTCTCAATTCTGGTAAAGGTCTTGAAATCTGTTGTCTTTGCCATACCAATTGCTGCTCCGTAGAAATCCTGACACCAGATGATGTAGTAAACATCCTCTACTTTTACCAGTCTTGGATCATACGCGTAAACCGGCATAAATGGTTTGCCGTCTTCATCGACAAAGTCAATCTTATTTTCCTCAAAATTCCAGTGAATGGCATCCTCACTTCTTCCCAGATAAATATATGGGATGCCGTTGGTCTGCTCGCCACGGAACACTCCGATAAATCCGTCTTCATATGGAATGACTGCACTGTTAAAGATCCTTGCCACACCTTTCACCGGATTTCTTCCGATGATCGGGTTTTCGTTGTAACGCCATACCGGCGCACCCATAAATTCGGCTGGACGCTCCTGCCATGGTACATTTGGAACTTTTGGACTTAACATTTTATATTTGCTCATTATTTTTCTTCCCCCTTTAAGATCTCTAAGTTTTTTCTGATCAGATCACATCTCTGTGCCACACATAAAACGGAACGTCCCGGATCCTGTGGCGTATGGAATACATAATCTACTAATTTGTCGATTGTTGTGGTTGCAACGTGCATCCTGGTGTCGGAGGAAGCATAGTAAATGAATACTTCTCCTTTTTCGTTTGCGATCGCACCGTTGGTAAATACGACATTGCTGACATCCCCGACACGCTCTTCGCCTCTTGGCCCGATCAAAAGACCCGATGGCTCTGCGATCACTTTGGACGGATCGTTTAAGTCGGTTGCAAATGCGTAAATGACATAGCGGAGTCCTGCTGCCGTATTGCGCACACCATGTGCAATATGGATCCAGCCCTTTTCTGTCCTGATCGGTGTTGCGCCGGCTCCGTTTTTCGCCTCCGTGATCGTGTGATATTTGCGCAGGCTCGTCATTTTCTCTTCGTCAATGACTGCATGGGTAATGTCGTCACATAAGCCAAAACCGATACCTCCGCCGGAACCTGTCTCGATAAAGTCATCCATCGGTCTGGTGTAGAAAGCATATTTTCCATTGACGAACTCCGGATGGAGTACCACATTTCTCTGCTGCGGGGAGTTTAACGTTACCAGATTCGGCAGTCTCTCCCAGGTCTTTAAATCTTTGGTGCGGACAATCCCTGCTGCCGCAACGGCTGCGGATAAGTCAGAAACGGAGGTGTCTTTGCTCTCGGAACAGAACACTCCGTAGATATAACCGTCCTCATGTTTGGTCAGGCGCATATCATAGACATTCGTCTCTTCCGGGCAGATATCATCCAGTAGGATCGGGTAATCCCAGAAATGGAAATGGTCGATCCCATTGTCACTCTCTGCCACTCCGAAAAAGGACTTTCTGTCGTTCCCCTCAATGCGTGCCACCAGATAATATTTTCCGTTTAATTCGATCGCACCGGAGTTCATCACGGCATTGATACCGAGACGCTCCATAAAATAAGGGTTAGCATCCACATCAAGGTCATATCTCCAGGTAAGCGGGATATGCTCTCTTGTCAGTACCGGATATTCATAACGGTCAAACACGCCGTTATAGAAATCTGACTTTACATTCGTTCTTGCAAGGATCTTATCCTGCTTTTCTTTTTCTATATAATATCTTTCATGCAACATGTTTCTTTCCCTTTCTGTCTACGCTTTGATCCGCTTCATTACTTCAAAACACATTCTGCCGTTGTGATACGGGCATTTCCATGGCTCCACGATCGGTCTTGTCACAATCGGGCTTCCGTCTTTTTGTACTTCCCAGTACCACTCGGAACCTTTTCGCCTGTCGACCACATGCTCTTTGATAAATTCCCACTCTGCGAGCGCGGCATCCCGGTATTCGCTGTGTGATGGATCTTTCTGATAGGCATTTAAAAATCCAACCAGTGTCTCCGCCTGCACCCACCAGACACGGTTTTCATTGACCACACCGCGGTCACATTCGTTGGCAAGTGAATGTCCGTCAAATGCCACCTGATAAACCTGTGCGGTCAGTGCCTGTGTGATCGGTGTCATCTTTTCCCGGTAAGTTTCCTCTCCAAGCAGTTCCACACCGCGGTCAACCAGCCATGCTGTTTCAATGTCGTGTCCGTAGGAATGTAAGTCCAGGATCGTATGGTAATTTCGATCAAAAAAGACTTCCTGTCTCTGCTTCTGTGGATTGTAGATCTTCTCTGCGATCAGATCTAAGATCCAGTGCAGTCTCTGTCTCACCTGTTCTGCCACATAGCCTGCGGATACCACACTTCCGTTTTCTGTCTGCAGATCCAGTGTTTCATTTGCCCTGCATACCCGGTAAAGTTCTGTGTAGGCTTCAAAGACATGTAACAGCGTGTTCATCGTCTTGTCTGCCATCACACCGTTTTCGGAAAGCTTTTCATTGGACTCCGGTTTGAAATCTTTGGTAAACGCCTCTAAATATCCCACTTCATCCCGGCATTTTGTTTCGATCAGCCGGTACTGGGCATATGCCAGCTCTAACGCTTCCTTTTCTTTTGCAGCTTCATAATAAGAAGAAAGCGCATAAATACTGAATGCCTGATTGTAGGTGTGCTTGGTCGTATCAAGCGGTGTTCCATCGTAATTGAGTGACCAGTAGACACCTCCGTTTTCCCTATCGACACAGTGCTGCTTTAAAAACGCATAGCCGTGTTTTGCCTCATCAAGCAGGCTCTCCTCTTTTAACAACGTATACGCATTGGAGAAAAACCAGGTGATACGGTTGTTTAAGATACATCCCTTTTCACTCTTTTTATCCAAAGAGAGGTCATAGGAAAGCCATCCGTAATATCCTCCCCACTCATCATCCCGCATGTTTTTCCAGAACGGGATAATGTGCCACAGCAGTTCTTCTTTTACTTCTTCTCTCAAAGTCAACAAATGCTCCATCGTTTTCCCTCTCTTTCCCTAGCCTTTTACCGCACCGGCTGTAATTCCGCTGTAGATCTGTTTCTGGCAGAGTAAAAATACGATCAGTGCCGGAAGCATAGAGATGATAACGCCTGCACAGATCAGGTTGTATTTGCTTCCAAGTGGTCCGGTAAAGGTATATAAAGACATTGCAACGGTCCTGATCTTCTGGCTCTGTAAGTAAAGGCTTGCTGCGTAGTATTCGTTGTATGTACTGACACCTTTTAATACCATGGAAGTCACGATCGCCGGTTTTAAGAGCGGTAACATGATCTTCCAGTAGATCTTAAAGTAGGATGCTCCATCGATGATGGCTGATTCATCCAGAGATACCGGAATGTTTTCCATGTACTGGATGAATATGTAGATGGAGATAACATCCGTTCCCATCATCATGATGATGTAGCCATACAGATGGTTGATAAATCCAAGGGTTCCCATGATCTTGTAGATCGTTACCTGCATTGCAACACCCGGTAATAAGGATGCAAACAGGAATAAGTTACGGATCAGTCCGTTTCCCGGGAATTTAAAACGGTTTAATACATAAGCCAACTGGGTTCCGATCAGGATCGCTCCGATCAGAACGCACACCAGAACGATGCCGGAATTGATAAATGCCCTTCCCATGTCTGCTGTCTCAAATGCGGTCTTGAAGTTATCAAAGTTTAACCAGCTCTTTGGCAGTGTCATTACGTTAGTCGTGTTATATTCTTCCTCTGTCTTGAATGCGGTTACCACACATGACCAGATTGGAAGCACTGCGCAGAAGGAGAAGAAAATCAGTGAAAAGTATTTCACGATCAGCCAGACCCAGCCACCCAGACTTCTGTGTTTGATTCTGTGACTTCTTTTTATTTTATTGTTTTTCATATCACTACGCCCTCCTACGCTCTTTTTCTCTTCTTACTTTTTACCTCATCCTCGGCATCTGCATTCCGGAATACATATTTGAAAAACAGCTGCTGTAATATGGTTGCTGCAAATATGATCAAAAGCAGTACCACTGCCATTGCGGATGCAAGACCAACCTTCTGGCTGACATGTGCGATCTCGTTCATGATTACGAAGTAGGTACCGGTTCCGTTTCCACCGCTTGTGATAACGTATGGCGGCTCGAATGCACTTAAGGAACCTGTAATGGATAAGATAACATTTAATGTTACAATCGTTTTGATACTCGGGAGGATGATGTGGCGGAACTGCTGGAATTTGTTTGCTCCATCGAGTTCTGCTGCCTCATACATCTCTTTATCCACCGACATGATCGCACCAATGAAGAGAACCATATTCTGTCCAAAATATCTCCAAACGGATGTTGCCACCAGAGATACATTGTTGACCCGCTGGTCTTTTAACCAGTACGGAAGGTGATCGAGCTGGAACCCGCACCACTGTAATACAGTATCGAATACAAACCCTCTGGTGTAGAAAAATTTAAAAATAAATCCGATCGCAATACCGCTTACCAGATATGGGAAAAACATTACACCTTTGAATAAGTTTCCTGCTTTCGTCTTAAAACTTAAAATGGTTGCCAGATACAGTGCCAGTGCCAGCTGCACCAGAGAACCGCCCATATAATAAAGGCTTAATTTCAGTGCACGGAAACAGTCGTCACGCTTAAATACATCAATGTAATTGTCAAAGCCGACAAACTGTCTTTTTTCAATCGGTGTACTGTACTTCATTTTGTAGAAACTGAATTTCACCATCTCGGCAAATGGCAGATAGGTAAATAAGAATAACAGTAACAGAGGAATTATCATGAATGCGATGATGATAATTGTCTGCTGTCCTTTTCTGCTCTTCGCCCACTTTACAAGATTAAATTTTTGCTTTGCTTTTTCCGTTTTCGCAACCATAACTTTTCCTCCATATACCTTTTTATTCCCATCTGTTTCATAGGATGATTGCTTTATTTATTAAGCTAATTTAATTATATATTATTTTCTTTTTTAATCATCACTCATTTTTGTTTTATATTTATTATTCTTGTGTTTGTTGCAGTTTTTCACTATTTACACAAAATTGTATTTCTGTTTTTATGCAATTTGCATATCAAATTTCCTTTTTCTCGTTGTTATCAAATTAATTTAATTACTTTATTTTAGTTTTATGTAAATAAGGTGTACTCTTCACAGCAAATCCATGATCCAAAAAAGAGGATGTCACTTTAAAAGCAACATCCTCTTTTCGTTTCGTTCGTATGGATCACAGATTTCCAATCTCCCGTC
>JBNMKU010000073.1:0-11278 GCA_050874505.1 Roseburia sp.
GGGGTCAAAAGCAGATTAAAGTTTTCATATCCTGTCTGCTCTGATCCCTGCAATTTGAAGCTGGTCTGGATCGGGATCATCATATCAGTCACACGGTCTTTTTCCGGCACGGTCGTATCGACTTTTCCAAACAGTGCCTGATTGTATTCATAGACACCGACAACTGCAAAATCATAAATACCACCATCGGAGGATACTACAGATAACTGCTCTCCGATCGGGCTCTTATCTCCAAAATAACGTTTTGCCATCGTATCTGCGATCAGGCAGACACGTTTCTGTCCGACATCATCTGCCGTCGTCAGGCTCCGTCCGGCGGATATCTTTAACTTCATGTAGTCCAGATACTCCGGAGTGATACCATTCATGGAAACATTTGCATAATTATCCGAATCTGCCTCATCCGTGATCTTACCGCTTCCCAGATAGTTCTGTGCTGCCACGCCCTTGACCTCATCCGGATACTGTTCTACCAGTCCGTCTATCATCTCCTGTGTAACATAATCGCTCTCTGTCATATCCGGATATTCCCAGGTTGCCCAGGCATCCTCGTCATCGTCATCCGGGTATCTTGCCTGCACATAAGCAGTAACCGTGTTGCCTCCCAGAGAATTTAACGTTGCTGTCAGGGTACTCTGGATGGAACCACCAATGGTCGTGATGATGATCACCGAACTGATACCGATAATGATACCAAGCATGGTCAGCAGGGAACGCATTTTATTACTTAAGATACTGGTAAATGCCTCTTTAATATTTTCCCAAAACATTACTGCTCACCTCCATTGTCTGCCACAATATTACCGTCGAGCAGTGTTACAATACGCTGTGTCTCAGAAGCAAGCTCCTGCGAGTGCGTGATCAGAACAATGGTCTTTCCCTGCTCCTCATGCAGCCTGTGAAACAGATCCATGACCATATGTCCGGTCTTGGAATCCAATGCTCCGGTTGGCTCATCCGCTAATATGATAGCCGGATCGTTCATCATGGCGCGGGCGATCGCCACACGCTGTTTCTGACCTCCGGAAAGCTCATTCGGTCTGTGGTTGGCACGTTCCTCCATGCCTACCATTGCAAGCATCTCCATGGCGCGCTCTTTTCCGTTTTTTACTCTTTCTTCTCCGTACATCAACGGCACCATAACATTTTTCAGTGCATTTGCTCTCGGAAGCAGGTTAAAGTTCTGGAATACGAAGCCGATCCTGCGGTTCCGGATCGCGCTTCGCACCTCATCGGACATCATGTTGACGTCCTGCCCCTCCAAATAATAGGTTCCGGCAGTCTGACGGTCTAATACTCCGATGATATTCATCAGGGTACTTTTACCGGAACCGGACTCACCTACGATAGAAACAAATTCTCCCTTATGTACGGTAAGGTCTATCCCGTGTAATATCTCTAATTCATTGGGTTTTCCCTCATAATATGTTTTTATGATCTTTTCCATTCGGATTACTGGTTCACTCACTACTCCATGCCCTCCGCATCTGTGCCTGCATCTGTTGTTCCTGTCGCATCCATATTACCGGAATACATCTGAGCAGCTGTAAGAACCTGACCTTCTGTTACGGTTCCTGCGTAATCATAGATCATGTTATCACCTTCCTGTAAATCTCCTCCGGTCACTTCGGTATAGTAATCTACGGTCTCGCCTACTTCAATATTCTTGCGGACAACATTTGCAGAACCATCGTCATTCATCTGGGCTACAAGGACATAAGTATTTCCGTCATCATCTGTCTTGACAAGATCATACGGCACTGCGAGCACCTCGCCTTTTTCCTGGATCATGATCTTTGCCTTGGCATCCATACCAATTAAAAGCTCTGTGCTGTCAATCGTGATCTCCACGGAATAGCCTCCTGCGGAAGAAGAACTTCCATCGGAAGAGGTGCTGCCACTGCTCTTTACTCTGACTACCCTTGATACGGTACCACTGATCTCCTCATCTCCGGTTGCATCGGATGTTACGGTTGCTTTCATGCCCTCTTCGATCTTTAAGATATCGGACTCGCCTACTGTTGCCACGATCTTTAATGCGCTGGTGTCCTCGATGGTAAGTAACGTAACCTTATCGGAGTTGATATCACCCACGCGGACATTTACTGCTGTGACAACGCCACCGTTTGGTGCTGTGATGGTACAGTCTGCAAGCTGCTCTTTGAGATTTTTCAGTGTATCTGTGGTGGTATTATCACTGTTCTGATATTTACCAAGTTCTACCTGGGTCTGTGCTGCCTCGATGGCACGGTTTGTTGTTTCCAATACTTTGTCGTAATTTTCCTGTGCAGACTCTAACGCTCTCTGTGCTGCCTGTACGGAAGCAAAGTCGCCCTGACCGCTCTCATACATATGGTCTGCTCCATCGTAATCCTCCTGCGCCTGGATAATCGCTGTCATCGCGTCATCTAACTGGGTCTGCTGATCCTGTTTGGCTTCTTCCACACTCTTTGCATTTGTCTTGCTGTTGATGGAGTTGACTGCATTTGTGTTTGATACATTCTTTTCTAATTCAGCGATATTTTCCTCGATCGATTTGGTATCTAAGGTACATAAGACATCTCCCTCTTTTACGATGTCTCCGACCTGAACATTTACTGCTGTGATCTCAGATGCTGCCTTTGAAGTAACGTTTGTGCTGCTGATACCTGAAATCGTACCCTTTAATGATATGGTATCGGAAAGGTCGCGTTTCTGTACTGCCTCTACCTCTACTGCATTTGATACTGCCTCTACCTGCTTTGACATATTTTTCACTGCACTGCCGATCACTGCGATCAATAATACAACAATGATAAGTACTACGATCAGTACGGTCTTTTTCTTCTTCGGTTTCACCGCTGCTGTCACTGTCTGGTTTTTTTTGTCTTTCATCCTTGTCTCTCCCTTTTCCTAATTTACGATGATGTTTCCGTGAGCCGCGCTCACAGCTTTTGCTCATTGTAGCATATGTTTTTCCCAAAATGTGGCATTTAAGAAAGACTTAAGAAATCTTAAACTTTTCTACCACATTTCCTTTACGGCTCATTTTCCGGTTTTCTCTCCGTCTTATTGTGTTATTGCAATAATACAATTAATTTCTTTGACTGTCAAGAGATTCTTTTCTTTTTTGCTCCTCACGGAATACTGTCATCATTTCATGGGTCAGGCTTAACCCCTCCACATCATCCGGGATATCCCGGTAATCTACCCATTCCGCCACGGAGAGTTCCTCGGTATCCAGTGTGATTTCTTCCCTTTGTTCCAGCTCACAGAAATAGCCCAGTAAAAGATTGCTGTCAAATCCCCACGGTTGGCTCTTATAATAGCGGATGTTTTTGACATGAAGTCCGACTTCTTCCTCAACTTCTCTTTTTACCGTTTCCTCTGCCGTCTCTCCAATCTCGGTAAATCCGGCGATCAGGGCATATCTTTTATATTCCCGGTCGGCATATTTGGTCATCAATATCTTACTGCCGTCCGTTACCCCAACGATCACTGCCGGTGCTATCTTTGGAAATACTAAATTTCCACACTCCCTGCACTCTAACATCCTCTGTTTTGTGCTGTGATACAGTTTCCTGCCGCATCTGCCGCAGTACTGGTTATCCCGATACCACACATACAGATGCCATGCCGTCGCGGCAGCAAGGATCCGCTCTTTCGGGTGCAGCCTCCTCACCTCAAACATCCGGTAATAGTCGAAACCGTCAAACGTGATTTCTTCCGGTAATCTGGTCAGAAAATAAGCTTCCTCTCCGATGGAAAACAGATACACATGCTCTGGCAGTGTTATCCCTTTTTCCTCACATGCCGTTTTTAACATGTCAAAGGTTACAAAGGTAAGTTCCGGTTTCTTTTTCAAATAGATCTTGTTCTCGCAAAATGCAAGTATCCTGTCGTTTTTCTTCGGTTTTCTGTCGCAATACGCATTGTCTAAATGCAGCGGTGCAATATCCTGGATCATATTTTTCTCCTTTTTCACGAAAAATACGGCAGTCAAAAGAAGCCCTTTGAATGCCGCATGTTTTTTCTATATCGTTTTTGTTGTCCATTTTGAGCAGTCCCATACATCATTTACGATGTCCTGGTAAAATTCCGGCTCATGGCAGATCAAAAGAACGGTTCCCCGGTACTCATTTAATGCCCGTTTTAATTCGTCCTTTGCATCCACGTCAAGGTGGTTGGTCGGCTCATCCAAAAGCAGGACATTTGTCGTGCGGTTCATCAGTTTGCAGAGACGTACCTTTGCCTGCTCTCCTCCGCTTAACACACGCACCTGACTCTCAATATGCTTCGTCGTAAGTCCGCATCTTGCCAGTGCTGCACGCACCTCGTACTGGCTGAACGACGGGAACTCGTCCCAGATCTCCTCGATACAGGTGTTTTTGTTTTCTCCTTTGATCTCCTGCTCGAAATAGCCGATCTCCAAGTTTTCTCCAAGTTCTACTTTTCCATCCAATGCCGGGATCAACCCTAAAATGCTGCGCAGAAGTGTCGTCTTTCCGATACCGTTTGCGCCGACCAAGGCGATCTTATTTCCCCGCTCAAGTGATATGTTAAGCGGCTTTGACAGCGGCTCATCATATCCAATGACAAGGTCTTTTGTTTCAAAAATATATTTGCCCGGTGTCCGTCCAAGCTGGAACGAAAACTCCGGCTTTGGCTTTTCTGCTGCCAGCTCGATGACATCCATTTTATCAAGTTTTTTCTGGCGCGACATTGCCATATTTCTGGTGGCAACCCTTGCTTTATTGCGCGCCACAAAGTCTTTTAACTCGCTGATCTCCTGCTGCTGTTTGCGGTACGCCGCCTCAAGCTGCGCTTTTTTCACTTCGTAAACTTCCTGGAATTTATCATAATCGCCCACATAGCGGTCGAGATGACAGTTCTCCATATGGTAGACAATGTTGATGACCTCATTTAAAAACGGGATATCATGGGAGATCAGGATAAACGCATTCTCGTATTCCTGTAAATACCGCTTCAACCACGCGATATGCTCCGCATCCAGATAGTTGGTCGGCTCGTCGAGCAGCAGAATGTCCGGTTTCTCAAGCAGAAGTTTTGCAAGCAGTACTTTCATACGCTGTCCACCGCTTAGATCCGTTACATCGTGATCGAGTCCAAGGTCTAAGAGTCCCAGTGCCCTTGCCACTTCTTCCACCTTGGCATCAATGACATAAAAGTCATGCAAGGTCAGCATATCCTGGATCACGCCAAGCTCTTCCATCATCGAATCCATCTCATCCGGGTCTGCCTCCCCTAACGAATCGCAGATGGCATTCATTTTCTCTTCCATCTCAAACAGCCATGCAAATGCTGACTTTAAAACGTCCTCTATCGTCATCCCCTTGGTTAAGGTAGAATGCTGGTCAAGATAACCGACACGAACATTTTTTGCCCATTCTACCTTGCCCTCATCCGGCATCAGCTTACCGGTCACAATATTCATAAATGTGGATTTTCCCTCTCCATTTGCACCGACCAGACCAATGTGCTCTCCTGCCAGAAGGCGGAAAGAAACATCATCAAAGATGGCACGGTCGCCAAATCCGTGGGTCAGGTGTTCTACATTTAATATACTCATTTGTCATCTCCCATCTTGTTTTACTCCACATGGAGCATCCGTTTCGTTTTTTTGAATACATGGAAATATGCCGGGAACAAAAAGGCATCGGCAAAGATCCATGCGACCGGGCTTGCAAAACATGCCGCCGGGAATCCGAACAGTGGTACAAATCCAAATCCGACCAGCGTTCTTGCAACCATCTCACAGACTCCTGCTAAAATGGCAAATTTACTGTATCCCATTCCCTGGATCAGGAAACGGACGATATTTACAAATGCAAGTGCGATATAAAAGGCACTGTTGATGATCAAAAACAGGTGCACATTGTCAATGACCTGTGTCTCTGCACTCTCCACAAAGAACATCGCAAGCTGTCGTCCGGAAAAGAACAGTACCACAAACGCGATGATCGCATAGCCGACTCCCAGGATCGAACATGCCTTTAAACCACTTGAGATACGCTCCATCTTTTTCGCACCGACATTCTGTCCGCCATAAGTTGCCATCGTAGATCCTAAGGCATCAAACGGACAGCAGAAGAACATTCCGATCTTGCTTCCTGCCGTCATGGCAGCTACCGCATTGGAACCAAGTGTGTTGACTGCGCTCTGTAAGATAACGCTTCCGATCGCCGTGATCGAATACTGTAATCCCATCGGCACACCCATGCCGCAGAGTGTCTTCATGCAGGCACCATTGATCTTGCGCTCGTCGGCATTCGGATGCAGGATCTCAAATTTTTTCCAGCTGTAGATCAGGCATGCCACACCGGATACTGCCTGTGAAATGACCGTTGCAAGTGCTGCTCCTGCCACTCCAAGCGGGGTTCCTATGATAAATAAAAGATCCAGTCCGATGTTAAGTACCGATGCAATGACCAGAAATACAACCGGGGTCTTGCTATCTCCCATGGAACGGATAACGCCTGCTACAAGGTTATATAAGTAGGTAGCCGGGATCCCTGCAAATATGATCACAATATAGATATACGCACCGTCTATGATATTTTCCGGTGTCTGCATCAGTTCCAGGATCGGACGGCAGAACACAACAGTGATCACGGTCATAACTGCCGCAAACAGGATCGACAGATAGATCGCATTCATCATAAATGCACGCAGTCCGCTCTCATCCCCTGCTCCGAATTTGTGTGCCAGCGGGATTGCAAATCCGTTGCAGACTCCCATACAAAATCCGATGATCAGAAAGTTCAGGGCTCCTGTGGAACCAACTGCCGCCAGTGCATCCACGCCCAAAAAACGTCCCACGATCAGCGTATCCATCAGATTATAAAACTGCTGGAATAAAAATCCAAATAGCAACGGAACGGAAAATCCTAAAATCAGTTTCATGGGCGAGCCATTTGTCATATCCTTTGTCATACTGATCTTACCTCTTATTTCACATCATATTTTTCAAAGACTTCAAAGAAGCTGTCTGTTGCGATCGCTGCATCCGTATCCAGTTCCAGTTCATCCCATAAATTCTGATTCAGATACGAGGAAAGACCGGACACATACTCGTTATAGACATCATCAAACGCTTCTTTTTCTCTTTTCTCTACAATATTTGACTTATTCGCTTCTGTCAGCTCTTCATCATATTTATTCAGGCATTTGATAAAATAGTAGCCGTGGTCCACCGGGATCTCATCTGATATCTCTCCGTTGTCCAGATCAAACGCCACCTGTTCCACTTCGGCAGGCAGCTCATCCCTTGACACGGTAACCTGAATGGAGGAAAGCTGATTATAATTATTTGCCACGGAAGCAAAGTCATCTCCGTTTTTCAGCTTCGATGAAACCTCTGCCGCCTTTGTCTCATCGGTCACATAGATCTGCATGATCTCAATGACCCTTGCCTCATCATCACTGACTTCGTCATTGACCCCGTTTGTCAGGGAACGGTAGAGTTTCTGCGCCAGGGCGTAATGTGCGTAATACTCTGCAATATCGCTCTCGGTCACCGCCAGATAGGCAATCTCATCCTCTGACAGGGAGGCATAATACTCTTTTGCTGCCGAAGCGACATCCGCCTTTTCGTCCTCGCTCAAAGAAACCTCCTGCGATTCTGCAAGAAGATCCATACAGATCACATGGGTCAGTTCCTCCAACGTGATGTCTTTTACATACTGCGTTAAGGAATTGTCCCCGAAATCATGCTCCCACAGATTGAGTCCATATGCCGTACCATAGATATTCTGATAGTTCGTCAGATATACTTTTGCCTCTTTTACTCCGCATGTCGCGCTTCCAATTTTAAATACCTGTTTATCGGAAAGGCTGCCGGAAACAACGATCTGTTTGTTTCCGATCTGACAGCCCCCCAGACACATGAGCATTGCAATGGTAACAGGTATCATCTGTATCCATTTTCTCTTCATGGTACCTCTCTTTAAAACATCCTTATCCTATGCCTGCATTGCCTTTAAAATACTTCTTGCAACTGAAATACCATTTGCAGATGCCTGCTGCAAACCTCTGGTTACGGATGCACCATCTCCGATGGCACGCAGTCCCTTCACATTGGTCTCAAAGTCATCATTTACCACAACTTTATTGGAATAGAATTTTACTTCCACGCCGTATAATAAAGTCTCATCACTGGCAATACCCGGTGTTACCTTGTCTAATGCCATGATCATCTCCTCAATATCAACCATGATACGATGTGGGAATACTAAGGACAGATCTCCCGGAACCGCATCCTTTAACGTTGGGATCAGGTTGTTTCTGCAAAGACGTTCTTCGGTGGTTCTTCTTCCTCTCTTGAAGTCGCCAAACGTCTGGACTAAGATCTTTCCATCGCAGAGCATATTGGAAAGCTGTGCGATCTGTTTTCCGTACTCGATCGGTGTCTTAAACGGTTTGGTAAAGTTTTTTGATACCAGGATCGCAAAGTTGGTGTTATTGGTCTTTAAATCTTTTGATTTGTATGCGTGTCCGTTGACAACGGCAAGTCCGTTATCGTAGTACTCGGTTGCAACCTCTCCGGATGGATTGGTGCAGAACGTACGCACTTTATCATCGAAAGTCGGAGTATGATATACCAGTTTTGCCTCATATAAATTCTGGTTCAGGAAATCCATGATCTCATCTCGCACTTCCACACGCACACCGACATCAACGGTTCCGACTTTGGTCTCGATACCGTGCTGCTCGCAGATGTGGGAGAACCAGTCTGCACCCTCACGTCCTACTGCGGAGATGACTTCCCCTGCCAGATAGGTCTCATCCTTGTCTGTCACAACACCTTTGACCTGACCACCTTCCATCAGGATGTCTTTTACCATGGTGTTAAACTCCATCTCAACGCCTTGTGCTAACAGATGCTCCTGTAATCTGGAATAGATCTTGTATCCTTCCTCGGTTCCCAAATGACGGATCGGGCACTCGATCAGCTTTAAGTTTGCATTGATGGCTTTTCTGCGGATCTCGCGGATCTCTTTCTCCTTATCCACACCATATACTTTGGTGTCTGCACCGAATTTCAGATAGATATCATCGGATTCTTTTAACAGCTCAACGGTCTTGTCATAGCCTAAGATCTCCGGCAGATTTCCACCGACATCCGGGGAAAGGGATAATTTTCCATCGGAAAATGCTCCTGCACCGGCAAATCCGGTCGTGATGGAGCATGGTTTACATCCCACACATACTTTAGTATTTCGTTTCGGACAGGTACGTTTCTCGATCGGACGTCCTTTTTCGATCATCAATACCTTTAAATCGCTCTTTTTCTCCATCAGTTCATAGGCACAGAAAATACCGGAAGGTCCTGCACCGATAATGATCACATCATAATTTTTGCTCATTCTTACGTTCCTCTTTTCTCTTGTTTTTACGCCTCTACGATTAAATATCTTCCATCCGGCAGGGCAAATACTTCCTCTGCCTCCTGTAATTCGTCGTTACTCATTCCGGCAATATCCGCTCCCTCATCCTCAAAATAAGCGCGGACTTCTTTGATATTTTTGCAGACAACTGCCATGCAGTCCTCCAAAAACTCCTCTGCCTCCTCTGGTGTTTCGGCAACTGTTTCCGGAAAAAGCTGTAATTGGTGTTCTAAAAAATATTCTATTACTTCTGGTTCAAACCCGCTCATCTTTTTGACTCCTTTCGCTCAATTTTACCATAAATACCAGTCAATTCCAAGTTTCTTTAGTTCTCTGTAAATGGCAGAAACCGGAAGCCCTACCACATTATTATAATCTCCCTCGATTTTGTCAATATAAATCGCACATTTTCCCTGGATCGCATAAGCACCCGCCTTGTCCATCGGCTCTCCGGTGGCAATATAGCGGTCGATCTCGGTATCACTCATCTCGCGCATCGTCACCGATGTCTTCTCATAAAAGGTGTGCTCTCCGGCTCTGCCGCTGCTGCTTAAAAAGACAAGGGTCACACCGGTATACACTTCATGGCTTTTTCCTGCCAGTTTTTTTAACATACGTTTCGCATCCGCTTCATCTTTTGGCTTTCCTAAGATCTCATTTCCTGCCGCCACCACGGTATCTGCACCGATCACCATGATATCCTGCGGGGTTACCAGTTCCCTGTGTGATTCTCCATACTGGTTTAACATCCCTGCCACTTCTCTTGCCTTCTGTGCAGAAAGTTCCGATACAACCTCCCACGGCAGAGTGCTGTTCATAACTTCCTCTCCCTTTGCCGGGCATATCTCAAATGAGATCCCGATCTGCTCCAGTAATTCCCTGCGTCTCGGTGAACCGGACGCCAATATGATCTGTCCCATATTTTTCTCCTTCTATTTGATCTGCACAAATTCGCCCAGCCGGAACGAATACAATAACAGTTCTTTTACTTTTTGTCCAGTACCGCGGTACACACGGTTTACTGCTTCCTCGTACAGTTTCAACTGTGCCTCATAGCGCGCCTTAAGTTCCGATGCGTGCTGCACCCGGTCGGTCTTATAATCAAGCAGCGTGATCCCGTCCTCTTCCATCCAGAACACATCAATGATCCCCTGTATTAAGGTCAGGTCGCCTTCTGCCACCGGTTTTTCCTGATCTGCCTCTGCAAACCCAAAGCGGCGCAGCTCTTCCCCGGTAAATCCCATGACAAACGGTTTCTCCCGGTACAGCATCCCTTTTTCCTGTGCCAGAGCCATGCGCCCGCCCACTTTCGTCTCTAAGAAACGCGTAATAAACGGCACTTTTACCAGTTCTTTTAATTCCGGGGTAAGTTTTCCCTGTGAGAGCATCTGCTCCATCTGTTCTTCCACACTGCACTTTGCGGCAAAATCATAACATTCCATCACACGGTGCACTGCTGTTCCGCGCAATGCGCCCTGATTTACCTCTTCTTCCAGCTGTTCCATCTCTCTTGCAAAGGCAGGGATATAAGGAACGATCTCCTCCGGTGCAAATACCGGCGTGCTCTCTTCCTCCTGCTGCATCTGCTCCCGCATGGCGCGGTGTTTTAACTCCGACACGGAATATTTGTTTTTCTGCCCGATCTCACTCTGATGCGGATATTTGGTTTCAAAGCGTCTTGCGATCTGCTCCCGCATGGCACTCTGCCCTGCATTTTTAATGCTCTGTAAGCGTTTTTCTCTCTCCTCTTCCCTGTCAATCTGTGCCTTGATCTTTTTTAACACCAGTTCCGCCGGATCAATGACTTTGATCTGATATTTTTCTCCATAAGAGAGCACTGCAGGAAGCACCCAGTCAAGATACCCTGCCGCTTCCTCTCTTGCCAGATAGGA
>JBNMKU010000074.1:0-10952 GCA_050874505.1 Roseburia sp.
AAACCGTGTACTTTAGCTCTCTGTCTCTTTTTTGGTTGGAATGTCATCTTCATTTCGTATCCACCTCCTCTACGTTAAAAAACATCACTTAGCATTATATCAGAAAAACGCTACAAGTCAAGCAAAATCAGGGTTTTTTCATAATTTAATGTTATAAACACTACATATAATAAGGTAGAGTTCCGTCCCACCCCCTCCGATATCCACAGGTTTCAACAAAAATAAAAGTTATCCACAAATTGGGGATAACTTGTGGATAAACTGTCTAAAGTGGGTGGATAACTATGGTTTTTCCACAGGAAATATCGCGTAAAAACGCATAATATAGCCGTTTTAAGGCATGTTTATATGTGGGTATGGAAAATAATAAAAGGGATGTGAAAACGTTGATTCTGCACCCGAAATAGTGTATTATAGTATAAGTAGGATTATGGGTTACTATCCTATTTTATAAGAAAAATGTGGAGAAAAAGGTCTAATGGATAAGATTGTTGAAAAGTGGGATCAGATTTTAAAAACTGTGAAAAAAGAATATGAAATCAGTGATGTTTCTTTTGATACCTGGATTCGTCCTTTAGAGGTCTTTGCCATAGAGGGGAATACGCTCTATATTCTTGTTCCTTCCGAACAGATGGCACTCAGCTATATCTCGAAAAAGTACCTTGCGCCGCTGCATGTGGCGATCGTTGAGATCACAGAGATTGACTATGAGATTAAGTTCATCCTTCCGGAAGAAGCCAAGAATCTGAAGTTAAAGTCCAAGCCTGCCAAGGCATCTGCCACTGTTGCAGCGGACGAATCGAACCTGAACCCAAACTATACCTTTGACACTTTTGTCGTAGGTAACAACAACCGTTTTGCACACTCTGCATCGCTTGCAGTTGCGGAATCTCCGGGAGAAGCCTACAACCCGCTTTATATCTACGGCGGTCCTGGACTCGGCAAAACGCACCTGATGCATTCGATCGGGCACTTTATCTTAAACCAGAACCCGGATGCCAAGGTCATCTACGTTACTTCCGAGGAATTTACCAACGAGGTTATCGAATCCATCCGTAACGGTAATGCCTCTTCCATGACCAAATTCCGTGACAAATACCGCAAGGTTGACGTACTGATGATCGACGATATCCAGTTTATCATCGGCAAGGAAAGTACACAGGAAGAGTTTTTCCACACCTTCAACGCCTTACAGACACAGGGTAAGCAGATCATTCTGACCTCCGATAAACCACCGAAAGAAATGGAAACACTCGAAGAACGTATCCGTTCCCGTTTCGAGTGGGGACTAATGGCAGATATCGGTGTGCCGGACTACGAGACCCGTATGGCGATTCTCCGCAAAAAAGCAGAGACTGACAACTTTGACATTGATGATGAAGTGTTAAGCTACATTGCCAACAACATCAAATCCAATGTACGTGAGCTCGAAGGCGCATTAAATAAACTGCTCGCCTACAATAACCTTGTCCACATTCCGATCACGATGGATATTGCGGAAAAAGAACTTTCCAATATTATTACACCGGACAAGCCAAGAGAGATCACTCCACAGCTCATTATTGAGGTGGTATCCGAGCATTATCATATTTCTGTGGACCAGATGATCTCCAAGACACGAAGCAGTGATGTCGCAAAACCGCGCCAGATTGCCATGTACTTATGCAAAAATATGACGGAAAGCCCGCTTGATACTATCGGTTCCCTGCTGGGTGGACGAGACCATTCCACAATTATCCACGGTATCAAGAAGGTTACCGAAGAATACGAGAAAAACGAAACTACACGTAATATGATCGAAACCATTAAAAAGAAGATTAACCCAAACTAAAATGAGTTTCTTCCTATTATAATGTGGATTATTTACACGTTTTTATTTCAACTTATTCACGTTTATCCACAATGGATGGAATGTGGACGAAGTTATTAACGTTAAGATCCTAAAATCGGCTTCCACAAAAGCCTACGGACAATCCTCAGGATCTTAACAGGATTTCAAGCGTGTTATCAAACCGCCAAATCCGCTTAATATCTGACGTTAAGAGGCTTATTCACTTATTAACAGCCCCTATTAAGACGAAGACGAACGTCTTCATATATTTTTTTCTATACCAGGAGGGAGTTTTTCATGAAACTGATCTGTTCCAAAGCAAATTTACAGCGTGGCGTCAATATCGTATCGAAAGCTGTTCCTACCCGAACAACGATGGCGATCTTAGAATGTATCTTAATTGACGCTTCTACAAACGAGATAAAACTTATGGCAAACGATATGGAACTTGGAATCGAAACCCGCGTAGAGGGAGAGATCCTTGACCGCGGTGTGATTGCATTGGATGCAAAGATTTTTTCCGATATTGTACGAAAACTCCCGGACAACGACGTTACGATCGAAACAGATGCTTCTTTCAAAACCGTCATTTCCTGTGAGAAATCAAAATTCAACATTGTCGGCAAATCCGGAGACGATTTTTCATATCTTCCGTATATCGAAAAGAACGATGCGATTGTCATCTCTCAGTTTACCCTCAAGGAGGTTATCCGACAGACAATCTTCTCCATCGCTGACAACGACAATAACAAACTGATGACCGGTGAGCTGTTCGAGATCAACGAGAATGAACTTAAAGTTGTCTCCCTTGATGGACACCGTATCTCCATTCGCAACATCGAACTGAAAAATAACTACGATCACAAGAAAGTTGTCGTTCCTGGAAAAACATTACAGGAAATCAGCAAAATCGTACCGGGTGGAGTGGACGACGATGTCTTAATCTACATTACAGACAATCACATTGTCTTTGATTTTGATACTACAACTGTAGTCTCACGTCTGATCGAAGGAGAATATTTCCGGATTGACCAGATGCTCTCTTCTGACTACGAGACTAAAGTCACGATCAACAAACGAGAACTGCTTGACTGTATTGACCGTGCTACCCTTCTCGTAAAAGAAGGTGACAAGAAACCGATCATCATGAACATTAACGATGGCATCATGGAACTCAAGATCAATTCGTTCATTGGTTCCATGAATGAAGAGATTGATATCGAGAAAGAGGGAAAAGATATCCTGATTGGATTTAACCCGAAATTTTTCATTGATGCACTTCGTGTCATTGACGAAGAGACAGTCAGTCTCTACATGGTGAATCCAAAAGCTCCATGTTTTATCAAAGACGATGATGGAAAATTTATTTACCTGATTCTTCCGGTAAACTTTAACACTGCAACAAACTAGGAGTCAGTATGATTACAGTAACTATTCGTGAAAACGATGAATTTATCAAACTTGGACAGGCGTTGAAAAAAGCCGGCGTTGTTGGATCCGGAGTGGATGCCAAAATGGTCATCCTTGACGGACAGGTCACGGTCAATGGCCAGACCGAACTGCAGCGTGGAAAAAAATTACATGATGGGGATGTCGTTACCTTTGATGGGGAGACAATTCAGATTGTCCAATGATCATCCAGTCGATAGAACTCCGCGATTTTCGCAACTATGAAAATCTGGATCTGCAGTTTGACCATGGAACCAATATTTTATACGGCGACAATGCACAGGGAAAAACCAACATTCTCGAAGCTGTTTATTTAAGCGGCACGACAAAATCGCACAAAGGCAGCCGTGACAGAGAGATGATCCGTTTTGACCAGGCGGAGTCCCATATCCGTACCATGGTGAAAAAAGATGAAAAAAGCTACCAGATCGACATGCATTTACGCCGCAGTGGTTCTAAGGGTGTGGCTGTAAATAAAATCCCGATCAAAAAAGCCAGTGAACTGTTTGGAATCCTGAATATTGTCTTTTTTTCACCGGAGGATCTCAATATCATCAAAAACGGTCCTGCGGAGCGGAGAAGATTTATTGATTTGGAACTGTGTCAATTGGATAAACTGTATCTGTCAGATTTATCCAGTTTCAACAAAGTGTTGAATCAGAGGAACCGATTGTTGAAAGATATCTCGTTTCGTCCGGATCTTGTGGATACTCTCCCCATGTGGGATATGCAGCTTCTTGACTACGGGAGAAAAATCATCCGTAAGCGCAAGCAGTTTGTCGGTGAACTAAACGAGATCATCACACAGATCCATGCGAATATTTCCGGAGGCAGGGAGCATCTTGTGTTAAAATATGAGCCAAGTGTGGATGACGAATTTTTCGAGGAAGAACTGGTGCGGGCAAAAAACAGGGACTTAAAACTCTGTCAGACAACCGTCGGGCCGCACAGGGACGATATGCTTTTTTCCATCGGGGATATTGATATCCGCAGATTCGGATCCCAGGGGCAGCAGCGTACTTCTGCTCTCTCGTTGAAATTGTCCGAGATTGATCTGGTAAAAAGATCCATTCACAATACTCCGGTACTGCTTCTCGACGATGTACTGTCCGAACTTGACAGCAACCGGCAGAATTATCTGCTCAACAGTATCACGGACATACAGACGATCATCACATGTACCGGTCTGGAGGAATTTGTAAAAAACCGCTTTTGCATCAATAAAATTTTTCAGGTTGTTGACGGAAAAGTTTTTGAAAAACAGTCGGTTGAAGATATATAAAATTAGTGTTTCATCCGCAGGATGAGGAGGAAGTTAATGAGCGAATTAGCAAAGAATAATCAGGAATACGGCGCAGATCAGATTCAGATTCTCGAAGGTCTTGAGGCGGTACGGAAAAGACCTGGAATGTACATCGGCAGTACATCCGCACGCGGACTGCATCATCTGGTTTACGAAATCGTAGACAACGCGGTGGATGAAGCGCTGGCTGGTTATTGCCAAAACATCGAGGTAACCATTGAAGAAGACAATTCCATAACGGTTGAAGATGACGGACGTGGAATTCCGGTCGGAATGAACCATAAGGCAGGAGTTTCCGCACTGGAAGTCGTATTTACCGTGCTCCATGCCGGAGGAAAATTCGGCGGCGGCGGATACAAAGTATCCGGCGGCCTGCACGGCGTAGGTGCATCGGTCGTAAATGCTCTTTCCACATGGCTGACGGTTGAAGTATATCACGAGGGCAAAGTCTATACCCAGAGTTACAAGCGGGGCAAAGCGGATGGTCCGGTTGCAGCAGTGCGCGACTGTGATCCGCAGATGCATGGAACAAAGGTTCATTTTCTGCCGGACCCGGAGATTTTTGAGGAAACTGTATACGATTACAACACCTTAAAGCAGCGTCTGCGCGAGACGGCCTTCCTGACAAAAGGTCTTTGCATCACGCTTACCGACACGCGCGAAGACAGCCATCACAATCACAAATTCCATTATGCCGGAGGTATCAAGGAATTTGTGGAATACCTAAACCGTGGAAAAGAACCGCTCTACACCGATGTGATCTACTGTGAAGGAAACCGGGACGGAGTCTACGTCGAAGTGGCTATGCAGCACAACGATTCGTTCAACGATTCGACGTTTAGTTTTGTCAACAATATCATCACGCCGGAAGGTGGAACACATCTGGCAGGTTTTCGGAATGCATTGACAAAAACCTTTAATTCCTATGCCCGCGAGGCAAAAATTTTAAAAGACAGCGATGCTGCACTCACCGGTGATGATATCCGTGAAGGACTGACTGCGATCATCAGCATCAAGATCGAGGAGCCGCAGTTTGAGGGACAGACCAAGCAGAAGTTGGGCAACAGTGAGGCACGCGGTGCCGTGGATTCCGTTGTGACCGAACAGCTCACCTATTTTCTGGAGCAGAATCCGGATGTGGCAAAAAATATCTGCGAAAAATCGCTGCTTGCGCAGCGTGCAAGGGAAGCAGCCCGCAAAGCCCGCGACCTGACCAGAAGAAAAACAGCACTCGAAGGCACTGCCCTTCCGGGAAAACTTGCAGACTGTTCCGACAAAAATCCGGAAAACTGCGAGATCTTTATCGTCGAGGGAGATTCCGCCGGTGGCTCTGCAAAAACCGCGAGAAGCCGTGCGACACAGGCAATCCTTCCGCTCCGCGGAAAAATTCTGAATGTGGAGAAAGCAAGACTCGACCGTATTTACGACAATGCCGAGATCAAGGCGATGATCACCGCATTTGGAACCGGAATCCATGATGATTTTGATATTTCCAAACTGCGCTACAACAAGATCATCATCATGACCGATGCCGATGTGGACGGTGCGCATATTGCCACGCTCATGCTGACATTTTTGTACCGGTTTATGCCGGAACTGATCAAGCAGGGGCACGTATACCTTGCGACACCACCGCTTTACAAGATTGAAAAAAATAAAAATGTCTGGTATGCATACAGCGATGACGAATTAAATAAAATTCTTCTCGAGATTGGCCGCGACCAGAACAATAAAATCCAGCGGTACAAAGGACTCGGAGAGATGGATGCCGACCAGCTCTGGGAGACCACCATGGATCCGGATCATCGTATCTTGAAGCAGGTTATGATGGATGACGAGAGTTCATCGGAGATCGATGTGACCTTCACCACGCTCATGGGTGACAAAGTAGAGCCGCGTCGTGAATTCATCGAAGAAAACGCCAAGTATGTACAGAATCTTGATATTTAGGGAGGAAACAATCAGTGGATGGCAAGATATTTGATCAAATTCAACAGGTCGATTTAAAGAAAACGATGGAAACCTCCTACATCGACTATGCGATGTCCGTTATCGCAAGCCGTGCGCTTCCGGATGTCCGGGATGGTTTAAAGCCGGTTCAGCGAAGAGTGCTGTATTCCATGATCGAGCTGAACAACACACCGGACAAGCCGCACCGTAAATGTGCGCGTATTGTCGGTGATACCATGGGTAAATACCATCCGCACGGGGACAGCTCCATCTACGGGGCACTTGTCAACATGGCACAGCCGTGGTCGACGAGATATCCACTTGTCGACGGACATGGTAACTTTGGATCTGTGGATGGAGACGGTGCAGCCGCCATGCGATATACCGAGGCGCGTCTGTCCAAGATTTCCATGCAGATGATCCAGGACATCAACAAAGACACCGTTGATTTTATTCCGAACTTTGACGAAACCGAAAAAGAGCCGACCGTACTGCCGTCCCGCTACCCGAACCTTCTCGTAAATGGAACGACCGGTATCGCGGTAGGTATGGCAACTAATATCCCGCCGCACAATCTCCGGGATGTCATTCATGCCGTTGTAAAACTTATCGACAACGACATCGAGGAAAAAGAGACGGATATTGACGAACTGATCGATTTGATCAAGGGACCGGATTTTCCGACCGGCGGCGTGATCCTTGGTACAGCCGGGATTAACGAAGCATACCGTACCGGCCGCGGCAAGATCCGTGTGCGCGCGGTAACCGATATCGAACCGATGGACAACGGCAAAAACCGTATTGTTGTCACAGAACTTCCGTACCTTGTCAACAAGGCGCGCTTAATTGAAAAAATCGCTGAATTACATAAAGACAAACGGATCGACGGAATTACCGATCTGCGGGATGAGTCCGACCGGGAGGGAATGCGTATCGTCATTGAACTCCGCCGCGACGTAAATCCGAGTGTGGTTTTGAATTTGTTATACAAACACACACAGATGCAGGATACGTTCGGTGTTATCAACCTTGCACTTGTGGATAACCAGCCGAAAATTCTCAACCTGTATGAATTACTTAACTATTATCTCCAGCACCAGAAAGAGGTCATCACAAGACGTACAAAGTATGACCTGAACAAGGCAGAGGAACGTGCGCATATTTTACAGGGATTGATCATTGCGTTAGACAATATTGACGAAGTGATCTCCATTATCCGCAGCAGTCGTACCACGCCGGAGGCAAAAAATGCATTGATGGAGCGTTTCGGTTTATCCGATGCGCAGGCACAGGCGATCGTCGACATGCGTCTGAAGGCTCTGACAGGTCTCGAACGCGAAAAACTCGAAAATGAGTACAAAGATCTGATGGCATTGATCGCAGAATTAAAAGCAATCCTTGCAGACGAGAAAAAACTGCTCACTGTCATCCGCACGGAGATTCTTGCAATCGCAGATAAATACGGCGATGACAGAAGAACCCAGATCGGCTATGACGAATTTGATATTTCCATGGAGGATCTGATCCCGGAGACCAATACCGTGATCACCATGACAAAAGTGGGCTATATCAAGCGCATGGGAACCGACAATTTCAAGAGCCAGCACCGTGGCGGCAAGGGAATCAAGGGAATGGAGACCATTCAGGATGACTACATCGTGGAAATGCTGATGACTACATCCCACCATTACCTGATGTTCTTTACCAACATGGGACGGGTGTACCGCATCAAGGCATACGAAATTCCGGAAGCAAGCCGGACTTCGCGGGGAACTGCGATCATCAACATCATTCCGCTGCAGCCGGACGAAAAAATCACGGCGATGATTCCGATCAAAGAGTACGAGAAAGACAAGTACCTGTTTATGGCAACCAAAAACGGTATTGTCAAGAAAACACCGGTGCAGGATTATGAAAATATCCGCAAAACCGGCCTTGCTGCGATCAATCTGCGCGACGATGACGAGCTGATCGAAGTAAAAATCACGGGTGATGACGAAGATATTTTACTGTTTACCAGATACGGACAGTGTATCCGTTTCAAGGAGGCAGATGTCCGTCCGACCGGCCGTACCACCATGGGTGTGATCGGTATGAATCTCACTTCCGGGGATGAAGTCATCGCAATGCAGATGGCATCCCAGGGTGAATCCGTGATGATCGTATCCGAAAAAGGTCTCGGAAAATGTACACTTATCAGCGAATTTACCGCACAGAACCGTGGTGGAAAAGGCGTAAAATGCTACAAGATCACAGAAAAATCCGGAAATCTGATCGGTGTGAAATCCGTCGGCAGGGACGATGAGCTTATGCTGATCACCACCGAGGGAATCATTATCCGTATCCGCGTCAACGACACCGCACTGCTCGGCCGCGTGACTTCCGGTGTAAAACTGATCGATCTGAAAGAAAATGTAACTGTTGCAAGTATTGCAAGAGTTGTGGAGGACAAATCCCTGATGCCGCCGGAAGAAAATGACGGGGAAACTGCACCAGAGGATGAAACAGACAATACAGAAGGTGAACCATCATGATCAGAACTGTCCAGACAGAAGAAATCACCAGAAATGTAAAAGAAATGTGTATTGAGGCAAACCATTTCCTCGCAGAGGATATGGATCATGCTATGAAAAAAGCCGCTGCAGAAGAAAAATCTGAACTTGGAAAAAAAATTCTTCTGCAGCTGCAGGAAAATTTAAAGATTGCCGGGGAGGAAATGATCCCGATCTGTCAGGATACCGGCATGGCAGTCTTTTTCGTGGAAGTCGGTCAGGATGTGCATTTTGAGGGCGGTCTGATCGAAGATGCCATAAACGAAGGCGTGCGGCAGGGCTATACCGAAGGCTATCTGCGCAAATCCGTTGTCGGTGATCCGATCCTGCGTGAAAACACAAAGGATAACACCCCGGCAGTGATCCACTATTCGTTTGTTCCGGGGGATAAAGTAAAGATTACCTTTGCCCCGAAAGGATTTGGAAGCGAAAACATGAGCCGCGTGTTTATGTTAAAGCCGGCAGACGGTATCGAAGGTGTAAAAAATGCCGTTCTCACTGCCGTAAAAGATGCGGGACCGAATGCATGTCCGCCGATGGTAGTCGGTGTCGGTGTGGGTGGAACATTTGAAAAATGCGCCATCCTTGCCAAAAAAGCATTGACGCGGCCCGTGGATGAACACTCGGAAATTCCATATGTCGCAGAGATGGAACAGGAACTTCTTGAAAAAATCAACCGGCTTGGTATCGGACCGGGCGGATTAGGCGGTACTACCACTGCCCTTGCCGTAAATATCAATACCTATCCGACACATATTGCGGGATTACCCGTGGCAGTTAATATATGCTGCCATGTCAACCGCCATGCAGTCAGAACAATCTGAATAGCAAAAAGCAATGAGGGTCAAAAAGTATATTTTGACCCTCAAATCGTTACTGTTCACAGGTTACCCTGCAAACAGTAACTTTGCAGCCCCATATAAAGTTTTGCTTCGCAAAAGGGGGCTGTTCACACCCACATCACGTTCATACGCACCTGAACAGCATGGTGTTCAGGTGCTGAGTGAACAGTAACCTCAAATCAGCATGAAGGAGGAATAAACAAGTATGGATCAGCATATTACAACTCCGATCAACGAAGAAATCACCAGAAATCTTCACTCCGGGGATTATGTATACATTACAGGGGAAATCTACGTGGCAAGAGATGCAGCGCATAAGCGCATGATTGAGGCGCTCGACCGCGGGGAAGAACTGCCGATCGACATAAAAGATGCCACAATCTACTATATGGGACCGTCTCCTGCAAGAGAAGGCCGTCCGATCGGCTCCGCAGGCCCTACCACAGCCACACGTATGGACAAGTACGCTCCTACCCTGCTCGATCTCGGGGAAAAAGCCATGATCGGCAAAGGAAAACGCTCACAGCAGGTAATTGATGCCATCGTGCGCAATCATGCGGTATATTTTGCAGCAGTCGGCGGCGCTGGTGCCCTGCTCTCAAAGTGTATCAAAAAATCCGAGATCATCTGCTACGAAGATCTTGGCGCGGAGGCTATACGTAAACTCTATGTGGAGGACTTTCCGGCAATTGTAGTGATCGATCAGGAGGGAAATAACCTGTATGAGACCGCAATACAGGCGTTTTCACAGGCTTAAACACATATAATTTAAAAAACTTTTACATAAATTAAAAAAACTGTTGACAAATGAATTTGTTTTTAGTAGAATAAAAAATGCGTCACGTAAGGGCGCAGTTTTATATAGGAAATATATGGAGAAGTACTCAAGTGGCCGAAGAGGTGCCCCTGCTAAGGGTATAGGTCGGGTTGACCGGCGCGAGGGTTCAAATCCCTCCTTCTCCGCTCTATATTTTCTAAATAAAATAAAAAAAGTTGTTGACAAAAAGCGACAAACATGATAAGAT
>JBNMKU010000075.1:0-10644 GCA_050874505.1 Roseburia sp.
CCCAGGAACAGATCGATGAACTGAAAGCTCACGCAGACGACATTAACTACGATGTTGCCAAGGCCCGTGAGAAAGAAGTACGTCATGATGTTATGTCCCATGTATATGCTTACGGCGTGCAGTGCCCGAAAGCCAAGGGAATTATCCACCTGGGAGCAACATCCTGTTATGTAGGAGATAATACAGACATTATCTTAATGCGTGAAGCATTAAAATTAGTCCGCACCAAGCTGATCAATGTGATCGCAGAGCTTGCAAAATTTGCAGACACATACAAAAATCTGCCAACATTGGCATTTACCCATTTCCAGCCGGCACAGCCGACAACTGTTGGAAAGAGAGCAACTCTCTGGGCACAGGAGTTTATCTTAGACCTGGAAGATTTAGAGTATGTGATGAACAGCTTAAAACTTTTAGGTTCCAAGGGAACAACCGGAACCCAGGCAAGCTTTTTAGAGCTGTTTGACGGAGATCAGGAGACCATCGACAAGATTGATCCGATGATCGCACAGAAAATGGGATTTTCTCATTGCTATGCAGTTTCCGGACAGACCTATTCCAGAAAAGTAGATACCAGAGTGGCAAATGTTTTAGCAGGAATCGCAGCCAGTGCACATAAGATGTCAAACGATATCCGTTTGCTTCAGCATTTAAAAGAAGTGGAAGAGCCATTCGAGAAAAATCAGATCGGATCTTCTGCTATGGCATATAAGAGAAATCCAATGCGTTCCGAGCGTATAGCATCCTTATCCCGCTACGTGATGATCGATGCCTTAAATCCGGCGATCACTTCTGCAACACAGTGGTTTGAGAGAACCCTGGATGATTCTGCAAACAAGAGACTGTCTATCCCGGAGGGCTTCCTTGCGATCGATGGTATCCTGGACTTATGCTTAAATGTCGTAGACGGATTGGTCGTATATGACAAGGTCATCACCAAACATCTGATGGCAGAGCTTCCATTTATGGCAACCGAAAATATCATGATGGATGCCGTAAAGAACGGTGGAAACCGTCAGGAGCTGCATGAGAAGATCCGTACCTTATCCATGCAGGCAGGAAAGACGGTTAAAGAAGAAGGAAAAGAGAACAACCTACTTGAACTGATCGCTGCTGATCCGGAATTTAACTTGACCTTAGAAGAGCTTCGGGCAACGATGGATCCGTCCAAATATGTGGGACGTGCACCGATCCAGGTAGATAAATTCTTGACAGAAGTTGTAAATCCGATCCTGGAGGAAAACAAAGAAATCCTTGGTGTAAAAGCGGAGATCAACGTATAAAAAGAGTGGATAAATATCAAAG
Organism: Roseburia sp.; assembly: GCA_050874505.1. Taxonomy (GTDB): domain Bacteria; phylum Bacillota; class Clostridia; order Lachnospirales; family Lachnospiraceae; genus Roseburia. The sequence goes on from JBNMKU010000075.1 coordinate 1,306, forward strand.
AATGTTCGCAAGGCGGACATTCTTTGAATAAAAAATACCGCAAAATGAGAGGAAAGATTCTCGTTTCGCGGTATTTTTATGTACAATCTTTTTTGATCCAGATAAGATTAGCGGTATTCGCCAAGATAGAACAGTGCTACGGTTCCAGGACCGGCATGTGCACCGATGGTAGGACCGATATAGTCGATCAGAAATGTCTCAAGTCCTAACCGATGTTTGATCGTATCTGCGACAAACTGGGCGTCTTCCAGGCAGTCGCCATGGCTGATAAAGACGATGTCGTTTTTGTCTTTGTAGCTGCCGATCTGCTGCTCCATGCAGTCGACAAGACCAAGCAGGGATTTCTTTCTGCCGCGCACTTTGCTAAGCATGGTCAAGTGTCCCTCATCATCCACATGAAGGACCGGTTTTAAGCTGATCATGGTTCCAAGGATCGCTGCGGTCTTGGATAAACGTCCACCACGGTGCAAGTGGAACAGGTCATCTACGGTAAAGTTGTGTACCAGATGCAGTTTATTTTCTTCCAGCCAGGATACAATCTCATCTAACGAGCTGCCGGCTTCTTTCATGGCAACTGCCTTGTATACTAAAAGTCCTTCCCCTAAAGTGGCACTTAAGGAATCGACAACAACGATGCGGTGATCCGGATATTTTTCTTCCAGTTCTGAAGCTGCCAGACGGCAGTTGTTGTAGCTTCCGCTCATGCCGGAAGAAAAGGCGATATGAAGGATATCAACATCCTGTTCTTTTATGATCTGTTCAAAAAGTTCTGCAGCTTCCTGCGGGTTTGCCTGTGAGGTCGTAGGCAGGGAGCCTTCGCGCATCAGACGGTAAAACTCGGTGACTTCCATTGGATTTTCCCAGGTATAAGTCGTTCCATCGATCGTGTATGGAAGGGACATGATGCGAAGCTGATGCTCATTGACATAGTCAACCGGCAGATCAGCAGTAGAGTCTGTCGTGATAATAAATTTTTTCATAATTAATCTCCATTCCAGAGCGTAGATGCGACGAGTGCCAAAAATGGCAGTGTTGTGACGCTCTCACACGGAAACATTATATAATAGATGAAAGAAAAAAATAAGTATTTACATTTTCTACATTGTGTTGTATGATAATACCATCTTTTTTATCAGATTCGTAAATAGACCTAAGAGATTTACTGATTGAGAGCAGTAGAGCCTTAAGAGCAGGTCTGTGAGCGTGTGAGGGCAGAAGCCTTTTTCAATTCTAAAATTCAGAATTTTACCAGACAAAGACAATCGTATAAGAGAGCAGAAGTCTTTTTTGTGTGCGAAAAAACAGACCGTCCTGGAGGATGAAGGAGACGGTATGACAACCAAAATCGCCTTTTACAGCCCCTGTGAGAAATGCGGGACGACGACACATATGTTTCTGTTTGCATGGATGCTTACAAGAAATAATAAGAAGCAGTCTGTCGTAGTGGAACAGGGGGAGCAGTACCGCATTTTAAGAAAGGGAACGACGCAGGAGCGGATCGTTTTGTCAGACTGCGGGAGCGGAAAGACCAGACGGGCACGTCATCATATGCAGACCGCAGATATCCTGGTCGTGACCCTGCCATATGACCAGGCAGAATTAAGTAACTATTTCCTTTACAGAAAACCGGAAGTAAGACCTGTGTTTTTCCTGATCGGAAACTGTCGTGAGCAAAGCGAAGACGTCACGCTTTTTATGGAACACCGGTATCGCATTTCGGAAGAGGATATGGGCTGCATTCCCTATAACAATGAGGTTTCCCTTGCAATAAAGCATCGGAGACTGTTGCAGTTTTTATCCGTTTATGAGACAAGCGGGGTAACGGAGCTGAACCGGGCTTTTTTTGAAGAGGTAGAACGCAGCTTTTTTCTGTTTTGGAAAAAAATTGAAACAAGGATCAAGCGATAGATAAGGAGGATTTTCTATGGAACAGGTAATGAAACATTATGGCAATGCAATTTTAGCAGTTATCGTATTATTGGCACTGGGAGCGATCCTGATCGCAGCACTTTCATCCGACGGATATGTTGCAACTGAGTTTAAGAGAGCACTGACCGAATTTTTCGGAAATATGAATGCGTTAGGCGGCGGTGGAACACCGACATAAGAAGGGGTGAGTGAAAAACATGGGAGAATGGATGTTTACTCCAAGCAAAGAACAGTTTGGAGTGTTTTGGAAATACCTGGAAATGCCGGAGGTGACGGATGTTGATTACAATGGAAGGGAACTGTGGATCACCGATCTTAGGATGGGAAGATACCGTGCGAAGGAGGAGATCACGGACACGTTTCTGACGACCTTTACGCACAATATTGCAAATTGCGTGAACTGTCAGTTCAATCATGTCAATAAGGTGTTGGAGGCAGACACGAGAGAGTTTCGGATCAGTATCCTGCACGATTCGGTTGCCACAACCGGGATATCGGTGTGTATCCGTAAGTCACCGGCATTCTTACGTAATACGATCGATAGTCTGCTTGAACAGGGCTTTTGCCCGCCGGAGGTGTTACATCTTTTAGTCAACTGCGTGACAGCAAAGATGAATTTTGTATTCGGAGGTGAGCCTGGAGCGGGAAAAACGGAATGTGCCAAGTTTTTTATGCAGTTCATTCCGAAAGAGGAGCGCGTGATCACGATCGAGGATTCGCTGGAGATCCACTATGCCGAGATGAACCCTGGCGCAGATGCTGTGGAACTTAGGATCGCAGCAGGATTTACCTATACGGATGCGATCAAGGCTTGCCTGCGGCAGAATCCGAAGTGGCTGATGTTATCGGAAGCGCGTTCTGTCGAGGTGACATCGTTATTAGAGCAGTGGAGCACCGGGGTAAATGGATTTACCACGATCCATCTGGATGATGTGAGAAAGCTGCCGGACCGTATTTTGAATATGATGGACGATGTGCATGATGCAGACCGGATGGAGAACCGCATTTACGGATTTGTCAATGTGGGCGTTTTAGTCCGGCGGGTGGAGCTGCCGGATGGTGTGATCAGGCGATATATCGATCAGCTCTGCTTTTATACCAGGGAGCAGAACGAAAACAAGATATACCTTTTGATGAAAGATGGCAGGCTGATCTCGGAGGAACTGCCGCCTGACATCAAAAAGAGATTGCAGGATGCCGGGATTAAAAATCCGTTTTACAGTGAAAAAGTTGAGATCAGGAGGATAGAACAGGAGCGTGAAAGAAAAACTAAGACTTTTAAATCCGAAAAATCTGGAAAGAGAAGTACATAAATATGGCTATGAGTGGTCCCTGCGGTCGCATATCGTGCTTAACATTGCAGTCCTTACGGCAATGGGGGCGATCGGCTTTGTGTTTCGATTAGAAGCGGGATATCTTGCAGTGGCAATGGCGGCAGTATTTTTACTGCTGCCGGTACTGGTGCTCGATGTGTTCCAGAAGATGTTCGAGCAGAAACGGTTTTCGGATATTGCAACCTATATGGAGCAGATGCTTTACTCCTTCCAGAAATCCGGCAAGGTACTCCTTGCATTAAAAGAGTGCAAAACATTGTTTGAAAAAGGACAGATGCGCGACTGCATTCAGGAGGCGGTCTATTATCTGGAACGGGGAAAAGCAAAAGGGGAGGATGGCATCTTAAAAGAAGCGTTAGAACTTATCGAAAAAGCGTACCCCTGCACGAAAGTGTATCTGGTGCATGAACTGCTGATCGGTGCAGAGACTTATGGCGGAGAGTGTGAAACATCGATCCTGCTGTTGTTAAAGGATATCGAATTATGGAAACGCCGTGGATATAAACTGCAGCAGGAAAAGAAGAACAGCCACAAGGACAATCTGATCTCGATCGTGATCGCGACACTGCTCTGTGCCGTGGCACTCTACATTTTGGATTCTATGAAAAATCTGTTTGGTACGGCGAGGATGCCGTTTGATATTTTCCGTGTTACGATCGTGCAGTGCTCCTCTTTGCTTTTTATCCTGTTTTGTATCTGTGTATTTGCGAAGAGCACGAAAAGCCTCAGCAGGAACTGGTTAAAAGAGCCGGGTGACAGAAAAACGGAGGATGTGCTTGACAGCTACTGGTTTGTTGTAAATTACGAGGAGAAAAAGGAACGGAGAAAAAGTATCTGGATGGGGGCAGTTCCGCTGTTAGCAGCGGTGGTATTGATCTTTTGCAGGAAATATGCAGTCGCACTGGTACTGACCGGTGTGGCAGGATTTCTGCTGATGCAGCACAGGGTTGGCTATACGCTGGCAAAAAAGGATGTCACGGAAGAATTATATATGGCATTTCCGCAGTGGCTGATGCAGATGGCATTGCTATTACAGAGCAATAACGTACAGGTCTCACTTCAGAAGTCGATCACACAGGCACCGGAAATATTAAAACCGGAGCTTAAAAAGCTGATGGAGCAGATCAATGAGGCACCAGACCGACTGACATCATATACCGGATTTTGCAGTTCATTTGATATCCCGGAGGCTTCCAGCTGTATGAAAATGTTTCATGCGATCTCCGAGGCGGGAAGCGGCAATGCAAAAGAGCAGATGAAAGAACTGTTAAAGCGTGTCGGGAAAATGCAGGAGATGGCAGATGAACTCCGCAATAAGAGCATTGCATTTCAGATGAAGCTGATCTTTTCCTATCCGGTCGTTGCGGCAACGATAAAGCTATTATGTGATTTCTCGGTTGGAATGTTGTATATGTTCCGTATGTTAGGGAATATGGGAGGTGGTATATCGTGAAGCATGTGATCGAGACATTCTGCACGCTCTTTCTTCTGATGCTGAACCTGTTTTTGTGCGCGGGAGCGATGACCGTCGGCAGTCAGGTGGCAGTGGCAAAAGAATATAAGGCGGATATGATCGCGGAGATTGAAAACAGCAACTTTAATGAAAATGTCATGGAGGCATGTGTGAGAGAGGCGGATCGTAAGGGCTATGTTCTGCACATCAATAAGGCAGTGGATCTGGAAGGCAGGGTGCATGCAGCGGAGGTCTGGCTGGATTATACCTATCAGTTTCCGCTCCTTGGAATCTCAGAGACCAAGACGACTTACGGGATAGCAAGGTAAGAAAATAGAGAGGGGGATATGGCATGGAACATATACTTTCAGAAACAGGGGACTGTATGTTGGAGCTGCTGGCAGGCGGTGCGGCAGTCGGGCTGTTTATGGGGATATTGTATCTTGTGACATTATAAGAAGATAGCGATTGGAAATAGTGTTGTATCTGGTTTAAGAAAGGAGAAAACAGATGGAAGATATCGTAGAACACTTTGGAAGTGGATTATTGCAGGGGGCAGCAGGGGTACTGCTGTTACCGCTTTTTACGGTTTTTCTGGAAAAGAGCGGCATGATCTCCGTGTTTGTGCAGCAGTTTTTGCAATCTGTCTGCGGATAGAGGGGAGAAACAAATGGAAAAGGTAATCAGACAGTATGGAAAATTCTTACTTGCTGCCGCCATTATCGTGATACTGATGGGAACCCTGTTTTTTGGTATTACGGATGCAGCCGGCAACCGGGGGATACTTAAGATGATCGGGGCGCAGCTAAAAGGAGAGGGACAGATGCAAAAGCCGCATCAGGAATTTCAGGATCTGGAGGAAGAACTGAGTGTTCCGCCTCCGGATATTACCTGTAGTTATGCCGGGGAACTTAAGACCGGAACGATACCACTTTTGGAGTACATAAGGGCAGTAGACAGTGAGGGTACCCTCCTGCCATTTCAGATCCTGTGCATCAAAGATCCGGCAGAACGCGAGATTACAGAATCGTATCAGAAAGAAACCGGGATCTTATCGGTTGAAACGGCAGGGATTTATCTGCTTGAGGTATCAGCAACAGATGCAGGCAACCGGAAAACAAAAGTGCAGATCACACTGCCTGTGAATTGGTAAGGGGGGATTGGAATGAAAAATGCGGCAGCGATGATCGTCAACATTTTAATGGGGATGGTTCTGCTGTTGATCCTGTTGACAGTAAAAGGAAGGGAAAACAGGAGTACGGAGATCAAGAGTAATCTGCCGGCGGTTGTGGAAGAGACCTTGCAGGCAGTGTTAGAAGAAGAAACGACTCTACCGGAGGAACAGAGCGAAAAAGCGAAGCTGATCGAGAGCCTGATCGTGCGGATCGATTCGGATTCGGCACTGGAAGTAAAGATGGCGGGAACGGATTTTGATAAAGGGGTACTGGGAATGGAAACGGTTGAAAAATTTGAACATCCAAACGGAAAAGATGGTGTGGTATCGGGAAAACGGGCCGCGATCATAGACCAGACAAAAGAGTAAGATCAGAAAATAAGAAAGAAAAGTAAAAAAATGGAAAGAAGATAGGAGGGGAGAGAAATGCTGCTTTCGATGATTGTTTTTAGTATCAGTATTTTTATCCTGCTGACAGCAGTGCTGGCAGCAGGAGGATTTATTGTGTTATGTATGCTGGCAGGAGGAAACTAGATCAGCCTTCTTCCTGCAGGGCAGGTTCCGGCTTTTTGATATAGATCTTTTCAATCCTGTTTTTGTCCATCTGTTCTACACGGAGTAAAACATCATCATCGGTGATGATCACTTCATTTTTTTCCGGAAGGTGATCCAGTAAGCCGATGAGGTAACCGCCGATCGTATCATAGTCTTCTGAGGTAAAGGACAGATCAAGTTCTTCGCAGAGATCTTCCAGATTAGTAGAACCCTGTACGATAAATTCGCGGTCATTTAACTTAACGATCGGGTCTTCTTCGTCTTCGTCATACTCATCACGGATCTCGCCCACAATCTCCTCTAAGAGGTCTTCCAACGTAATAAGACCTGCGGTAACACCATATTCATCCAGCACAATGGCAAGTGACACGGAAGATTTTCTCATATCCATCAAAAGCTCTGCCGTATTTTTGTGTTCGTAAGTAAAATATGGCTCACGCATGATAGAACGGACAGAAAAATGATCTTTATCTTCACAGAGCAGAAGATCTTTTATGTTGATGATACCGATGACGTCATCAATGGATTCCTCATATACCGGGAGTCTTGTAAACATATCCTGCCGGTAAAGATCGAGCAGTTCATCGTAGGTAGTGTCGACATGGACAAATGTGACATCAATACGTGGGATCATGATCTCTTTTGCCTGGGAATCACCAAAGTCAAAGAGATTATTGATCATCTCGTGTTCATCGGATTCAATAACACCGCTTTCTTTGCTCACATCTACGATGGTACGAAGCTCTTCCTCGGTCATCTTCTGGTTCCCTGCATTCGGGTCGACCCTTAACAGCATAAGGAAACCTAAGGACAGTTTATTGATGATAAAAATAACCGGTGTGAGAACCTTCATCAGAAAACTGATCGGAGCAGAGTAGAGTAAAGAAATCTTCTCTGAATATATCGTTGCAAGTGTTTTGGGGGAAATCTCACCAAAAATCAAAATCAGGATCGTTAAGACTCCTGTTGCAATTCCGGCTGCTACACTGCCCCATAGTTTGATGGCAAGCGAAGTAGCGATCGAGGAAGCGGACAGATTGACAATGTTATTACCAATCAAAATCGCACTGAGCATCTTTCCGGAATTGGAAGTGATATCCAGTACCCGTTTCGCCCGTTTATCGCCGTCCTCGGCAAGTGTACGGATGCGTATTTTGTTTACGGTGGTCAGAGACGTTTCTGCGGAAGAAAAAAATGCAGAAAGCATAAGTAAAATTACCAGAATGATAATTTGGGGTATGGCGCCTGCGTCCAAATATGTTCACCTCATCTAAATATAATATTTTCCGGCACGAAAACGTGCCGGAAGTGCTAAATTGTCTCTCATTATATACGAAAAATGATTATTCGTCAATACTGTAGTTTGGAGCTTCTTTTGTAATGTGAATATCATGTGGATGACTTTCACGAAGGGCAGCAGCAGAAATCTTGACAAATCTGCTCTTTTCTTTTAAGTCCTCGATGGTTGGGCAGCCACAGTAACCCATACCGGAACGGATACCACCAACTAACTGGAATACGGTATCTTCCACGTTACCTTTGTATGCAACACGGCCTTCGACACCTTCTGGGACGAGCTTTTTGGCACCTTCCTGGAAGTAGCGGTCTTTGCTTCCGTTTTCCATGGCAGCAAGGGAACCCATACCACGATATACTTTGTATTTTCTTCCCTGATAGAGCTCGAAAGTTCCAGGAGCTTCATCACATCCGGCGAAGATGCTTCCCATCATACATACGTTAGCACCGGCGGCAAGAGCTTTGGTCATATCACCAGAATATTTGATACCACCATCGGCGATAACCGGAATGCCAAATTCCTTAGCGACATTGTAGCAGTCCATGATCGCAGTGATCTGTGGAACACCGATACCGGCAACAATACGTGTGGTACAGATAGAACCAGGTCCGATACCTACTTTAACGGCATCTGCGCCGGCTTTGATCAGATCGCGGGTTGCCTCACCAGTAGCAACGTTTCCTGCAATGACCTGCAGATCAGGATAGGTTGTTTTGATCTTCTTAACTGCTTCTAAAATATTTCTGGAGTGACCATGTGCGGAGTCAACCACGATGACATCAACATGAGCTTTTACCAAAGCATCTACACGCTCCATCATATTGCCAGTGATGCCAACACCGGCACCGCAGAGAAGACGACCCTGCTCATCTTTTGCAGAATTTGGGTATTTGATCTGTTTTTCGATATCTTTGATGGTGATCAAGCCTTTTAAGTGGAACTCGCTGTCTACGATCGGGAGTTTCTCTTTTCTGGCTTTTGCAAGAATTTTTTTAGCTTCCTCTAAAGTAATACCTTCCGGAGCAGTAATTAAATTCTCAGAAGTCATGCTTTCTTTGATCTTCTTGGTAAAATCGGTCTCGAATTTTAAGTCACGGTTTGTAATGATACCTACAAGTCTGCCTGCTTCGCAGATTGGCACACCGGAGATACGGAATTTACGCATTAAGTCTTCTGCATCCTGTAATGTATGGTCTGGAGAAAGGAAAAAAGGATCCGTGATGACACCGTTCTCTGAACGTTTTACTTTGTCAACCTCGTCTGCCTGAGCCTGAATGGACATATTTTTATGAATGATACCGATACCACCCTGTCTTGCCATGGCGATCGCCATTCTGTGTTCTGTAACGGTATCCATTGCAGCACTCATCATAGGGATGTTAAGAACCACCTTTTTGGTAAGGTGTGTCGTTAAATTAATCATGTTTGGCGTTACTTCTGAATACTGTGGAACTAACAGAACGTCATCAAAAGTAATTCCCTCACCGATAATTGTTCCCATTTTGTTTTTCCTCACTTTCTTCTTAATTAAATGTAAATTGTTATAATTTTATATATGTTAGCAAAAAAAAATAAGGATGTCAATGTGCTATAAGCC
>JBNMKU010000076.1:0-10295 GCA_050874505.1 Roseburia sp.
ATGCCTTTGAAATGGCATAATTTTTTGCCGCTGCAAAGTCATCACACCATGCAAAATCATACACAAAGTCCGTGTATTCCCTGGCAATCTCCTTTGTCCTGTCAGTAGAACCCGTGTCAACGACAATGAGTTCAAACCCTGTATCGTTCAGACAGGAAAGACATCTCTTTATGTTCTGTTCTTCGTTTTTTGTTATGATACATATGGATAGCATAGGCTTCTGTTGTCCTTTCATTTGCTCCGCACTCATTATACTCTAGCACAGTTTTTTTACAATCTCCGTTCCGTAACAGCTATTCCCATTCTCTCCTCAAAATCTGTAATTTCCCTCTTCGTCCATTTCGTTTTCCAACTTGTCCCAAAAGACTTATCTGTGATATGATACTCATGGATAAAGATTTCCATTTAACTTATGAGGAGAAAAATGCCACTACTAAGTATCATCATTCCCTGCTATAATGCTGCAAAATATATTGATAATTGTTTTCAATCACTTGAAAACCAGACCATTGGGATCAAAAATCTGGAAATTATCTTCGTAAATGATGCTTCTACAGACAATACCCTGACATATTTAATGGATTTTGAACAAAAATATCCAGAAAACGTGCTCATCTGAGTCAGACGAACTCTACGAAATTACCACTCCCCAGGAGCGTATTGCCTTTATTACAATGGCCCCAGTCAGATGTATCTGGAATAAAATTTATCGTAAAAGCATACTTACCGCAAACAACATCCATTTTCCGGAGGGATACATCTATGATGATATCTATTTCTATGAGCTGGTAAAGCTTTACGTTAAACGGATCTATAAACGCAAATGCGTCTACTATCACCACATTTTCCGACAAAGTTCTGCATCCATAGACATAAAGAAAAACCGGTGATCACATGATTGTCCAAAAACATATCCTGTAATCAACCGGTATCTTTTCTTAATCTTCTTATCGTAACAATGCCATGATGGCTTCTGGTCTCTGATTATACTGTGCCAACAGACTCTGTGACGCATTTACCAGGATCTGGTTTGTGGTATATCCCAGTACTTCATCACCAATATCCGTGTCACGAATATTGCTCTCGGACTGCTGTGTATTCTGGGATGTGTAATCTGCATTCTTTACCGCACGCGCTAACTGCTCCCAGACTGCTCCAAAATCGTCTCTCCACCCTGCTGCTTTCTCGATCGCATCCTGCACTATGGTGATCGATTTTGACGCCTTTTCATGATCCGATACATCAACCTTATCTACACCAAGACTTTCCTTGCTCGCATTTACAAAATTGATGATAATACTCTGTTCTGCCAGAGAACCTGTCTGAACATGAAAATATCCCGGTTTCGCTTTTGGCGTTCCCTCTGCAAGCATATAATTCTGGTTAAAATTGGTGTCATAAGCAATATGGTCGATCTCTTTATTCAACTGACTGATCTCGTCCTGGATTGCCTTACGATCTTCCTCCGTGTTCACATCATTTGCAGCCTGTGTTGTCAGCTCTACCATACGATCCAATATCGTCTGGGTCTCTTCCAACGCCGCATCTGCTGTCTGAACCAAACCAATTCCATCCTGAATATTATTGGATGCCTTGTTTAACCCTCTGATCTGGTTTCTCATGGCTTCAGATACTGTAAGCTCTGCTGCCTCATCATTTGCATGATTGATCTTGTAACCAGATGCAAGTTTTTCTGAAGATTTTTCTACATTTTGTGTATTGATCTTCAACTGTCGATGTTGATTCATCGACGGCATGTTATGGTTTACAACTATTCTGCCCATATTTCCCTCCGTGTCTTTTTTTTCCAAAGATACGCTGCTGCCTGTATCTCTGTAATCATCTTCCTTGATAATTAGCTATATAGTGTATCGGCATTTGCCCTCTTTTTCTTAATCTTCCCTGGAAATTTTTCTTTTCACATATTGCCAGATCTGCTTTCCTGCCGTTCCCTTAACAGCAAAAAAGCCATTACAGAGCATCATCTACCTCGTTCTGTAATGGCTTTTCATCTCGTTTTTTATAAAAATTAAGCAAGAACCTCTCTGGCTGCTGCTCCGAGCTTCTCCAGCTCCGGCTCTAACGCACGGAATGCATCTGCCATTTTTGCGTCATCTTTTTCTTTTACTGTCTCACCCAATGCGATCACTTTCTCGTTGAAAGTCTCTTTGACGATTCTCTCTTTTCCTTCGTTGATCACATCCATTGTTGCGTTCAATACCTGGATTTCCCAGTTTATCGCATTGAGAATACTATCCAGGAACTTATCCGTATCATCCAGTCTCTGTCCGGATAATTCTTTAATTAAAATTCCTACATTTTTAACAACTTTGTCATTATAGGAAACAAGTGTCTCTAACGCCTCCAGCTTTTCTGTTCTGCTATCTTCCATGATTGCTACCTGACCTCGCGGTCATTCCTTTCGTAAAGTATTTATAAATCTATATTTATTTATCGGCTTTTTCTCCAAATATCTTAATACAACTTTATTCACATCCAGCCAGAATACATTCGATCACTTCGCGGACTGCGCCACTTCCTCCCTGGCGTTTCGTTACATAATCAACGATCTCTTTTATCTCGTCCATCGCTCCCGGTACACTGGCAGAAAATCCTACCGCCTCTAAAAGCTCTTTGTCATTGATGTCGTCGCCCACATATGCCACTTCTTGTAACGAGATCCCATACTGTTCACACAGTTCCTTTACTACGGATAACTTGTCCTTTATTCCCATTTTAAGGATATCCAGATGCAGTTTCTCTGCACGTCTTGCGACCAGTTTCGTGTTCTCTCCGGTCACGATCCCGCAAAGGATGCCTTTTTCTCGCATCAGACGCATCCCAAGCCCGTCCAGCGTGGAAAACTTCTTTAACTCGTCCCCGTTTTCCGAATAATACATTCCGCCATCCGTCAGACAGCCGTCACAGTCTGTCAGAAACATCTTGATCGTTTTTTTTGTTTCCTGACCTGTTTTTTCCTGTGCTCCGCGCAGACGCCGTTCCAGCATTTTTTCAATGATCTGCCAGTCAGATGGTTCATCGATCTCAAAAAAGGTATCTTCGCTCATCTCCACTGCCTTAACCTTGCCGGAAATACGGTTTCCCGTCTCACACAGACGCTCCTTGGATGTGATATAAAATGCCCCGTTTTCAACACAGTATCCGTCAAATTCCTGCCGTCTCGGACGATGGAAATAATCATAATTTAACGCATGTGCCGTTCCATCTTCTGCCACATCCCAGTTAAACCGCTTCTGCCGTACCACAGAGAGCACACTGTCAGTGTCCGCTTCTTCATATAACGCAAATCCCCGGTTCAAATCTTCTGACGTCAGAAGCGGTGATGTTGCCTGGATCAGCACAATATGGTCAAACGCATGCTCATTGGCAAACTCCAGCATTGCAAATTCTGTCGATGCCGTGTCCGAAGCAGACTCCGCGCTTCGTCCGATCACTTCCAGTTTCTGAAATGCCTCGTTTTCCTCCTGCTGCTTTACCTCAAGCAGTGTCTCCCGGATCTTCTCACTGTCCGTTGCCACATATACTTTGTCGATCTTTGCACAGCCACAGGCTGCCGCTACCGTCCAATATACCAGTGGTTTTCCACACATTGGTTTGATATTTTTAAGCGGGATCGATTTGCTTCCTCCCCGCACTGGAATAAATGCTACGTTCATCTCTTGTCTCCATTTCCTGTTTATCTTTTACAGTCTTTTTGCAAGTGCCCTTTGTAACTTCTCATTGTCCTCGCGGTCTCTTATGGCGATCCGGATATACTGCTTTCCATTGTCGATCTTTCCGCTCAGATCTTTGATCAGGATATTATCTTTTAACAGTTCTGCCGCCAGTGCTTCACTGCGCTTTCCATTTGTCAGCTCACACATAAAATAATTTGCTGCGGACGGATATACCTTAAGTCCTTTTATCTTGCAAAGTTCCTGATAAAAGAGAGCCCTCTCTTCTCTCAGCCAGGCCAGTGACTGTTTATAATCGGCTTTATATTTATCCAGTATCTGCATGAAAAATTCTCCGGGAGAATTAATATTCCATATCGACACTTTTTTCTTTAGTACCGCGATCATCTTTTCATCATAACTTGCCAGGATACCCAGCCGCAGTCCCGGCACTCCATAGGATTTGGATATGCTCTTGACCAGATACAGCTTCGGATATTTTTTCATCATGCGTTCTGACAGCATGGATGCACTGGTATCGTCCGCAAAATCAAGAAAACTCTCGTCTAAGATCAATGCAGTTCCATTTGACTTGCACCAGTCTAAAAGTTTCCTGATCTCTTTTTTATCCAGATAATGTCCCGATGGGTTATCCGGATTGATCAAAACCATTGAACTGACCGGATGCTCTGTAAAATAGCTGCACAGGCTGTCCGCATCATAGGAAAAATCATGTTCTCTGCTGTCATATACCACATATCCGCCATTGCAGCGGTGTGGGTATTCCTCAAACGTCGGGCTGATCACACCCACAGTTCCCTCTAACTCAGCCAAAAGTTCCTTGATCAGCTCTGCAGCTCCATTTCCGATCACGATATGCTCTTCGGATACGGAAAAACTCTTTGCAGCCAGAAGGCTGTTGACCCGCATACCGGATGGGTACTGTCTTACCAGCACGTCAAAATTTGACTTCATTTCGTTCATCATACGCTCAGTCGGAAAATACGGGTTTACCAGATAACAATAGTCCTTCAGATGAGGGAAACGCCAGTATCCGCCATACCGTGAAGTTAATGTATGATAACGCTCTACATCATCCTCAAGGAATAAAAGCTCTGCGATGTCCAGATCCTGGATATCGTCTATCTCATACCACTGTTCGCCGTGCAGACGTTTTGCCTTCATGGTGTTTTTATCCAGGGTCAGGATCAGCTTGATCACCGTCTCATAGTATTCGTTGTTTCCCATTACCTTGGCATATGCCTCCAGAAACGGGACATAGACATTTCTGGAGAAATCCGCGCTGAGTTTATAAATATTTACGGTCTTATAATAATGCGCTTTCTCCGAATATTTTAACAGCTTGCCTGGAATGAAATCCAGAATATTATCTTCCTCATCTACTACAACACAGGTTCCGTCCATCCAGTTCTCAAACTTATCTACCAGAACCAGCGTGTCCCGTTTATCATCAAGTAACAGGTCTATCACTCTCTCCTCGAAGATCAGATCGGACTCCAGTAAAAGTGTGTCTTCGCTTCCAAGCTGTTCTTTTGCCAGAGCCAGTGAAAAAATATTATTTGTCTTGTCGTACACATCATTGATGATAAATTTGATCGGTGTCCTGATATCCAGTTCATTTACGAACGCCATCAGATTTTCATGCTGGTATCCGACCACCATAATGATCCTTGACAATCCCCTTTTATCAAGGATACGCAAAGCACGCTCCACCAGTCTTACTCCACCGACTTCTACCATACACTTTGTATTGTCTCTGGTTAATTGCCCCAAACGTTTTCCCATTCCTGCTGCCAGAATAATCGCCTGCATCCTTCTCTCCTTCGCCCCTGAACGCATCACCGTTCTGTTGATTTTTTCCACAAAAATTATATATATGTTTCGTCTGATTTTGCCGATATATTTACTATATTTTATATTAACACAATTTTTGAAACAATACTTATGAATTTTTGAAAAGAGGACACCCCACCCATGAAGCAAAAACTTGAACAGGCAATCTTACAGCAGGATATTCCGGAAATTGAATCTTGCCTGACTCGTTATGAATCCTGCAATCCCACCGACTTTGATCTTTATTCTTACAAAATCTCACTGGCACTGCTAAAAGAAGATTTCCAGTCAGCCTACGAGCTTGCAAAAACAGCGATTACCCTCAATCCATTTGATGTGGAAGCCAATTATAATTTCATGATCTGTGCCAGGGCACTGGGAGAGTATGCTGCCGCTTATCAGTCTTTTCTTCTGATCCGGCTGATCCAGAAACGCTGTGAGGTCCCGGTGGTCGACAACGAGACACTGGCTGCATGGGAGCAGGAATTTCAGATGCTCGTCGCGAAAAATCCTGACTTAAAGGATGAATTTTCCCGCATCGATCAGATCCATCACTACGCCATGCAGGATCCCTTCAAAAATTATGACGACAGTCTGTGTGGGAAAGTGCTTACCTGTTACAATGGACAGCAATACTATGTCGGGCTTGCCGACAACTGGTATGAAGCATATTTTAATTTTTCCTATCTCAAAGATCCGGTCCACACCAAATGGGAATTATTTCCGGTTGCCGCCATCAGCACTAGCTATGACGTTCCTGCGTATCTCGGCAAAGTATTGGTACCGGTCTGCTTAAACTATGACGTTGCACAGGAAGATACCAATTATATCATTGATGCTGCAAACGCCCCGACAAAATTTTATCTGGAATCCGCCTACGAAAAATACAGCTATCTTCCGATCGAGAACGGTGCCAGACTGCGGACAGATTATCCTGCTGTTTTCGGTTCCCCGATCCCATTGGCACAGCCCGATACAAAAAGTCGCAAAAAACTGGTGTTAAGCATTTTTATCGACAGCTTTAATTATTATCTGATCAAAGATCTCGGTCTTGAAAACCTGATGCCGGAAACTTACCGCTATTTTTCCAGGGGCATTATCTGTGACAATTATTACGCCGGTTCCGAATGGACCCTGCCGTCTATCGCAACCTACTGGACCGGAAAACATTCCAGTCATCATATGAACCTCATGGAGGACTATCGCTTTGACTTTATGAAAGACTCCAAAGTGCTGGCAGAATATTTTCACGATGCCGGATATGTGACCGCAAAGATCGGTGGAAACGATGCGGTTACCCCATGGCAGGGATACATCCGCGGGATTGACCGCTTTACCTATCAGTATTCCTCCCAGGCATACCGCACCAAAGAAGTTATCAGTGACGTCATCCAGCAGATTGAAACCTTTAAGGATGCCTGTCAGTATATCTGGTTTGACTTCCTTGATCTGCACGATATTGCCGGGGGATTTATGTGTTCTCTTCCGGTGCAGTCCAGATTGCCACTGGCTGCACGACATATTGACAATGACATCACAACGACGGTAAAACAGTCATTCAGCCCTAACCGCCGGGAAATTTATATCCAGCAGTTACGCGAGTTAGATTTTTATCTTGGCATCCTGTATCAGTATCTGGAACGCAATTATAAAGATGAGGAGATCATCGTCTCGCTGTTTTCCGACCACGGAACCGCTTTCATGGTGGAAGATGGGAAGCCTTTCCTTTCCGAACAGCGTATCAATGTGCCATTTATGCTGCGTGGTGGCAATCTTTCCCCTCAGGTTTCGGACGAGATGATAGAAACCGCAGATTATGCTGCTATTCTGTGTAAACTTGCCGGTATCCCGTATCACTTTGAGGGAACCGATGCCAATCTGCCCCTTACATTTGGTGGCAAACAGGAACGCGACTATACGTTTTCCCAGAACATTTTCCCGGGTGACCCTTACCGCGCTGCTTTACATGGAAAGAATTTTCATTTTTATATGGACTCCACGATTCCGGTATCACCTGACCTTCGCATTGATCTGACCGACCGGAAATGTCTTCTTACCGATGCTAAGGGACAACCCGTTCAGGATGAAGCTCTCATGAAAAAATATGAAGCCATTATAAAAAAAGAGATCGCTCATCTTTTGATCTATTCTTCCAAACAAGAAATTTTCTAAAAAAAGGTACTTTCCTTCTCCTCCTTTGTGGGGAGAAGGAAAGTACACTCCAACGCTTCTATGATAATCATCTTTCCTGAACCCAGGCATTATCACTCTTTCAGCATATTATTGTCATACCTGAAGTTCTCCCGTTGAAACTTTCTCGCAAAATTCTTCTACACTTCCCATGAATCCCACCGCTCTTATCTGCTTTACAAGCTCTTTCTCCATCTCAGCATAAAATGGATAGTCATGACCACCTTTTACCTGACTTGGTGTCATATAATCGCCAAACTGAGCCTTTAGCACCTCGTCATAATTCCCCGGTACCGGAATACGCACATGCTCAAATGGCACATAACGCATCTCGTCAAACCACTCACTCTTTACACGATATAAGCGTGGCTTTGCCATCCACACGTTCCAGTTTGTAATAAACTCCGTGTCATCATCCTGATACAGGCTGCACAAGGCATCGATCAATCGCCACATCCAGTTTTTAAGATCGTCTCTCTGGGGGATCTCCACATTACAAAGTTCCCCATATCCTTTTAGATATTCCTGTAATTGCCCACTTTCCTGCAGGTAATCCCAATCTCTTAATATCGCAATCCCCTGCCGGATGATCTCCTTCTGCAGCTTTGCCGTTTCCAGGTCTGCCGGCATGCGATCCATTGGAAAAATGTCAATTCCCACCCGTTGGTATGGAAATCCATGGAATCTGCGCATATAAGAATTAAAGTCCCACAACGTTTCGTCTGCGATCACACGCAGGTGAGGTACATACGCTGCATTTTGAAGTCTTTCGGAAGCCGCGTACATTCCCGCCACAACAAATCCGTACGGAAGCTCTTTTGGCAGAACGCGGATCAGTTCGTTATAATCTTTTCTTCTCAGACAGATATCAATATCATCATCCCATGGAATAAATCCCTTATGACGGATCGCTCCAAGTAAAGTTCCCCAGTCCGCATAATACTGTAAGTGATGCTTTTCACAAACCGTACCCACCACTTCGAGCACTTCCATCTGTGCAGCCCATGCACGCTTCATCATCTCCGGGACTTCAAAATCACATCTACATTCCTTCTTAAAATAATCCTTTGGAAACTCCATTCTTCTTCCTCTTTCTGCTTTTCCTGATTAATGCACAAACAGCACATCTCTTACGTGTTTTTATATTATATCATTTTGCGCTAAAAACAACAGTAAAACTTTTGCTTTCGCTTTCTGCCACAAGCGGATTTCATTGACTGTTCGTGTTATTTTGGGTAAAATGTTAAGTAGCTGTTATTCTGTTTATTTTGACAAATATTTTGTAAAAAATCCACGGATTGACAACTTCTGTGGATCAGATATTTATACTTTCGAGCGAGGGAAACATGGTAAATTTAGATGACGAACAATTACGACAACTGCAATTAATAGAGCTTGAGATGCTTCTTGAAGTAGACCGCATCTGCAGAAAGAATCAGATCAATTACACGATAACCGGCGGAACCCTGTTGGGTGCAGTACGGCACAAAGGTTTTATCCCCTGGGATGATGATGCAGATGTTGCATTATTACGCGATGAATATGAACGTTTTAAAGTAGCATGTAAAACCGATCTAGACACCTCAAAATTCTATTTCCAGGATGCGTGGGAAACTGACGGCTACCGTTGGAGTTACGGAAAAATAAGAAGAAAAAATACTCTTTACATGAGAGAAAACCAGGATCATATGCCATATGAACAGGGTATTTCCATTGATGTTTTTCCGATTGATAATATACCAGAAAATTATGCTTTGCGTTTGATTGATACGTTCCATTGCTTTTGTATTCGAAAATTTTTCTGGTCAGAAGTTGGACGGATTGATGAAAAAAATCCTGTAAAACGTACCGCATACAAATTGATGAGCCATGTTCCAAGAGAAAAAATTTTACATCATTATGAACGCCTGATCCAAAAAAGGAACCGGGAAAACTCATCAAAAGTCAGAGTGGTGCTCATGCCACTGTCTCTGAAAAAGGGATTTGGCCATTTAAAAAGATGGTACGCCGAAAGTGCAGAGTATGATTTTGAAGGACATAAACTGTATGGCGTAAAAGATTATGATGCATTTTTAAAATATGTATATGGAGATTATATGGCACTTCCACCAGTAGAAAAAAGAAAAGTTCATCCGGCTTCAAACATTATCTTATTATAGGATCACATGGATTTTTTCAGAGCGGGAAGACACTTTATTACGAAAGGTAATCTGAGATGGTTAAGGTAATTACATATGGAACATTCGATCTCTTGCATATCGGACATATCCGGCTTTTGGAAAGGGCAAAAACACTTGGAGATTATTTAATTGTTGGCGTGACTGCAGATGATTTTGATAAGGCAAGGGGAAAATTAAATGTTCAACAGAATTTAATGGAACGGATCGAAGCTGTGCGCGCAACTGGAATCGCAGATGAGATCATTGTCGAAGAATACGAAGGACAAAAAATAGAAGATATCCAAAAATATGGTGTCGATATCTTTACGGTGGGTTCTGACTGGTATGGAAAATTTGATTATCTAAAAGATTATTGCCAGGTAATCTATTTACCCAGAACAGAAGGGATCTCCAGTTC
>JBNMKU010000077.1:0-9909 GCA_050874505.1 Roseburia sp.
CAGTGCAAAGAAATTTGTAACAGATTTCCGCGCAAAATATCCAGACGAGGCATGTATTACAAACCAGGCAGAAGCCGTATACGCTTCCGTATATTTATGGAAAGCAGCAGTGGAAAAAGCAGGAACCGCAGAGACCGAAGCAGTGATCGACGCATTTGATACCGATGAAGTAAGCGTGGAGGCACCATCCGGAACGGTAAAAGTGGATGGAGCAACACATCAGGCAGTACTTACAGTAACCATCGTACAGGTGCAGGATGACCATTCTTTAAAGACCTTACAGACAACTTCTAATATTGAACCGTCTTACTTAAAAGACCTTGGTATTGATATCAGAAAAGAAGATCCACAGACACAGTATTCTCCATTAGAGAATGGAACCGGTAACTAAGGAAAGAAAAAAGGAAAGAAAATGTAAATGGAATGTGCTGCCGGCAAGACGAAAAAGTCTTCGACAGCACATTTCATTCCCTGAGGGGAGAAAGAGGTGATGATATGTTTGGAGATATCTTTGCATATGTATATCAGTTTATTGACAGTTTTGCCTTTCTGGTTCTGGCGGCACTTGGTATGGCGATCATCTATGGAATGATGGGCATTACAAACATGGCACAGGGGGAACTGATCATGATCGGTGCCTATGTGACGGATATTATGGTATGTAATCTCGGCATGCCGCTGGTGGTTGGAATATTGATCGGTACCGTATTTACCGGCTTTGTTGGTTTATTGATGGACCGGCTGATCATAAAAAGGCTATACGACAGACCACTTGACTCGGTTGTGGCGACCTGGGGACTCAGTATTGCCTTAGCGCAGCTGATCTACATTATATTTGGACCGAGTATGACGGGCGTAAGTATTCCATTGGGTTCCTTTAAAGTGGCAGGAAGATCCTATTCCTATTACCGCCTGCTTTTAGTAGCGATCGCACTGATCTTGATCCTGATCACCTATCTGGTATTCAAATACACAAAATTCGGACTTCATTCCAGAGCAACCATGCAAAACCGTGATATCGCAAACAGCCTTGGAGTCAATGCCAATAAGATGAATGCCGGAACTTTTATGCTTGGTTCCGCACTGGCAGGACTCTGTGGCGGACTGTATCTTCCAACCATGTCATTAACACCGAGCTACGGCGAGAGCTTTTTGGTACAGAGCTTTGTAACTGTTCTGGTCGGTGGTGCAGATCCATTGCTTGGAACCGTGCTTGCAGGCGGTGGTCTTGGAGTTGTACAGAGTATTCTGAATATGAAATTTAACACGTTTTATGGCAAAATTGGTATCCTGCTCATGGCAATCCTGTTTATCCGTATCCTTCCGGATGGTTTCTCCGGATACTTTAATGCAGTTCGCCTGAAAGCAAAATTAAAGAAAGAAAAGAACAGGGGGGATCGATAATGAAGGATTTAAAAACAATCTGTTCGGAAAATATAACAGCACTCATCGTTTTTATTTTTGCGATCGTGTTTCCAATGTTTCAGTCTGCCTATAAAGTAGACCAGTTCACCGGATTTTATGTAACCTGTCTGCTGTCCTTCAGTATTATCTTAATCTGGGGCTATACCGGTATCTTTAGCTTTGGACAGGCAGCATTTTACGGTATCGGAGCTTATACCTACGCGATCATCAGCTTGTGTTCGGACAAAAATCTGACCATTCTTGCAGCCATTGCAGGAATCGCCATTGCAGGCGTTTTTGCCCTGGTATTAGGCTATTTTATGTTTTATGGCGGTGTCAATGAGATCTTTACCGGTATCATCACATTGTGTATCTCCATTGTGTGTGAAACCTTTATCGTGCAGACCAGTGGACCGGAGTGGAAGATCCTCGGCGTATGGATCGGTGGTTACAACGGCTTGAACAATATCCCTAAGATCAAGGTTGGTAATTTTACACTGAACGGTGTTCCACTTTATTTTTTTGTGATCGCAGTCGTATTTCTTATTTACTTTGGCTTCCGTAAACTGACCCATTCTAATACTGGATATGCGTTGTTCGGAGTCAGAGAGAGCAAGCAGAGAAGTGAGCTGTTTGGTTATAAAACAGCAAAGATCCAGACCCTTGCATTTGGTGCAAGCGGTGCGCTGGCAGGACTCGGCGGTGTCTTGTTTTCTGCATGGAGCGGTTATGTGGTGCCATCCACCCTTTCGGTTGATAACTCCACAGTTGCTGTTGTTATGGTAGCTCTGGCAGGCAGAAAAAATGTAACCGGCGCGCTGATCATGACACTTGTTTATTCTTACTTTACCCATCAGCTGGCAGCCAGTGGAAATGTTTTTTCTAACGTCATCTTAGGTGTGCTTCTGGTGCTGATCGTTATGTTTATGCCGGAAGGTGCACTGGTGGAGCTGTTTAAGAAGCTGGATGCGCTATTTGGAACCATTTTGAGTAAAAAGAAGAAAACAGCTTAGAGAGGAGGAGAGGAAACATGGCAAACATCGAAACTCCAAAGGAAAAAATATTGGTATTGGATAAAGTGTCCAAACAGTTTGGTGGTATCCAGGCGGTGGAGGATTTTTCCATGAGCATGGACAAAGGGGAACTGCGCTGTCTGATCGGGCCAAACGGAGCAGGAAAGACAACCGTTTTTAAGATGGTAATGGGTGTTTACCCGGCATCCTCCGGACGTATCGTATTTCAGGGCGAGGACATTACAAGTATTTCGGCATCCAAACGTGCACGAAAAGGAATGAGTATCAAAATGCAGGTTCCAGGCGTCTATGAGGAACTGACTCTCCGCGAAAATATGAGGATCGCGGCAGAAAATTACGTGCCGAAAAAACAGCTTGCCGAAGAAATAGATCGTCTGATCGAGCTGGTACATATTCAGGATCTGGGCAATCCGCAGGTAAAAAATATGTCGCATGGACAGCAGCAGTGGCTGGAAATAGCGATGGCATTGGCGTCAAATCCGGCATTGCTTTTACTGGATGAGCCGGCAGCAGGACTTGGACCGGAAGAGACAGAATTTACGGCAGAGCTGGTTACTTCCTTAAATAAGCAGGGACTGTCCATCTTATTTATTGAGCATGATATGAACTTTGTGCGCAAGATCGCAGATCAGGTAACGGTATTGTACTACGGAAAGAAATTTGCGGAGGGCGCGATCGAAGACATTGTAAATGACGAGCGCGTTATCCAGATCTATCTTGGAAATTCATAAAGGGGGTGTGTGGTATGGAAGATATGATAAAAGTGGATCATCTCGTATCGGGATATGAAAAAGTTATGATCCTTCATGGCGTGGATCTGGCAATGGAAAAGGGCGAGGTCATTTCTGTAATAGGAAGAAACGGTGTCGGAAAAAGTACACTGATGAAAACTCTGATCGGACTGGTACGAACGAATGACGGAACGATCACCTATGAGGGCGAGGATATTACCAAACGGAAAGCTTATGAGCGCGCCTGGAGAGGACTTGGCTATGTACCACAGGGACACATGGTATTTCCGAGACTGACTGTGGAAGAAAACCTGATGATGGGAGAAAACATTAACAAGATCAAAGGAAAAAAGCCGGATTATGACCTGATCTATGAGTATTTTCCGAGATTAAAGGAAAGACGGACTCAGATGGCGGGAACCATGTCCGGTGGAGAACAGGCAATGCTTTCAATCGGACGTGTGCTGACCGGAAATTTAAAGGTAATGCTTTTAGATGAGCCGTCTGAGGGAGTTCAGCCGAATATCGTAGAGCAGATAGGCGATATCATCTTAAGGATCAACAAAGAGCTTGGGATCAGTGTGTTACTGGTCGAGCAGCACATTGGTCTGATCCAGCAGGTGTCCCAGAGATGTTATGCCATGGACAAGGGAATGGTCCAGACCGCGCTGACCAGGGAAGAACTGCTCAACTATGATGAGATCAAGAAATATCTGTCTGTATAGAAAGGGGTGCGTTGTATGTCCAAAATGACCAAGGAAGATATTATGAAAATCGTTGAGGAAAAGGATGTCAAATTTATCCGTCTTCAATTTACGGATGTGCTCGGAAGACTGAAAAATGTTGCGATCACCAGCAGCCAGCTGGAAAAGGCACTGGATAATAAGATTATGTTTGACGGATCTTCCATCGAGGGCTTTGTGAGGATCGAGGAGTCGGATATGTATCTGCGGCCGGATCCGGATACCTTTGCTATCCTGCCGTGGCGTCCGAAGGAAGATTCGGTTGCCCGTATGATCTGTGATGTCTATGACCCGGAAGGGAATCCGTTTATGGGAGACCCGAGGTACTGCTTAAAACGAGCATTAGATGAGGCAGAAGATATGGGATTTCAGTTTCACGTAGGACCGGAGTGTGAGTTCTTTATCTTCCATACAGATGAGGTGGGAAGACCGACGACGTTAACCCACGATACGTCCGGATATTTTGACTTAGGACCGATGGATCTGGGCGGAAAGATCCGAAGAGAGATCTGTCTGATGCTTGAAAAAATGGGATATGAGATCGAGACTTCCCATCACGAGGTAGCGATCGGTCAGCATGAAGTTGATTTTAAATATGAAGAGGCCCTAAAGACCGCAGATGATATTATGACCTTTAAACTTGCGGTAAAATCCGTCGCACAGAAAATGGGAACCTGTGCGGTATTCCTGCCAAAACCATTGCAGGGACAGAATGGTTCCGGTATGCACACCAATATGTCTTTGACAAGGGATGGCGAAAATGTATTTTATGATCCAAAGGACCCGATGAAAAACGGCCTGAGTGAAACCGCCTATCAGTTTATCGCCGGCATCATGGAACATATCCCTGCTATCACAGCGATCGCAAATCCGTTAGTCAATTCCTATAAGCGGCTTGTTGCCGGTTATGAAGCACCGGTTTATGTGGCATGGTCCTGTAAAAACAGAAGTCCGCTCATTCGTATTCCGGCATCCAGAGGAAGCGCAACGCGAGTGGAACTGCGTTCTCCTGACCCAACCGCAAATCCTTATCTGCTTTTGGCATGCTGTCTCAGGGCTGGCTTAGATGGCATCAAAAAAGGACTGACTCCACCGGCAAGCGTAGATGAAAATATTTTTGCCATGAGTGAAAAAGAGTTAAAAGAAAGAGGGATCGGCGCACTTCCGGCAAATTTAAACGAAGCTCTGCATGCCTTAGAACAGGATGAGATTATCAAAGATATTCTTGGACCACACATTGTGGAAAACTATATTTCTGCAAAGGAAAAAGAGTGGAAAGAATATTGCGAGAACGTTTCAGAATGGGAAATCCAGAAATATATTAAAGAGTACTAATAAAATAGTTTGAACTATTAAGACAAACATTATACTTGTCAGAAAACTAGGAGATAAAGAATGAGTATTGCAAAAACAGACTTTATTTATTTAAGTGAAAGTGATATGATAAGGGCAGGCGTGACAGATATGGCACGCTGCGTTGAGGAAATGGAAGAGGTATTAAAGCTTCTTGCAAAGGGCGATTACATGATGTCCGGTTCAAACCACAATTCGCATGGGGCAATGGTGTCATTTCCGGATGAACCGGAGTTTCCCAATATGCCAAAGAACGGACCCGACCGCAGATTTATGGCAATGCCTGCTTATGTGGGCGGCAAATATGATATGGTGGGGATGAAATGGTATGGCTCCAATGTCGAAAATGGAAAGAAGGGACTGCCGCGTTCTATCCTCATGCTCATGTTAAACGATAAGGACACAGGGGAACCAAAAGCATTGATGTCAGCGAACCTGATCAGTGCATACCGCACTGGGGGAATCCCGGCAGTCGGAGTCAAGTATCTTGCACCTGCAGGGGCAAAAGTACTCGGGATCGTAGGTCCGGGAAATGTCAGCAAGGCGATGACGGAGGCTTTTTGTACGGTTTGTCCTACATTGGAGAAGGTAAAAGTAAATGGAAGAAGCAAGGCTTCCCTCGAACGCTATCAGGAATTTGTAAAAACACATTGTCCGGGCGTAAAAGAGATTGAAGTCGTAGAGACCATGGAGGCAGCAGTGCGCGATTCTGATATCGTAGGAGTTGCCACATCAAGTCCGGTGAAGGTCGAGGACTATCCATTTATCGAAGAGGCATGGATCAAGCCGGGGGCACTGCTCTGTCTGCCGGCAACGGTAAACTTTTCGGATGACTTTATTGCGCACCGCTGCAAAAAGGTGGTCGATAATATGGGACTTTATGATGCCTGGGCGGAGGAATTTCCGTATCCAACGTTTGGAGACATCACGATCATCGGTTCCAAGTTTACAGACATGATCCATGAGGGAAAGCTGAAGAGAGAAGATGTAGTAAATATAGGGGATATTCTGTCGGGAAATGCCGTCGGCAGACAGGATGAAAAAGAGATCATCCTGTATTCGATCGGAGGTATGCCGGTAGAGGATGTTGCCTGGGGGAAGGTAATTTATGACAATGCCATAGAGAAAGGTATCGGAGTGAACTTGAATCTCTGGAATGGTCCTGCGATGCTTTAGTGGCATAGGAAGGACGGAAGCGATTCATGGATACCAGTTTATTGATACCAAGGCAGCCATATCATATGCTGTTGACGGAACAATATACGAAAAAGATTGTGCTGGAGTACGGAATATCGCATTTTTATGAATGCAGGGTCAGCGATGGAGTGTCAGAAATTAAGACCTCCGTTCCTGACGGCTGCATTGATGTCATGTTTTACTGGAGCACGGATTTAAAGAAAATGGGAGCTGATGTGATCGGAACGCTTTTACAGCCACATGCGGTAAAAGTGCACAGCGGCTACCATTATTTTGGTGTCCGCTTTCTGCCGGGACAAAGATTTCTGTTTGATGATACGCCGTTTTCAGAAATGGTAGAACACGCGATCCCGTTACAGGATCATCCGGAAAACCATGCCTTAATTGAGAAAGTTGCAACGGCAGCGGATTTTGAAAGCCGTATCGCAGCGTTTATGGCGTTTTATCTTCCCAAATATCTTGCGGATAAAAGCAATGCAGTGATGGATGGCATCAGCCATCATATGTTACAGGAGATTTTGAACAAAAGAGGAAATGTGAAGATTTCTGAACTGGCAGAGGGCATGGGGTATTCGGAGCGTTATATCAGCCGGATGTTTACCGAAAAGACCGGGATCGCACCGAAGAAATTCTGCCGGATCATCCGTTTCCAGAATGCGCTGCAGGAGATAGAAGAAAAATGTATCGATCACTATGAACTCTGTGACATCAGTGAGATCGGGTATTACGACGAAGCACATTTTATCCATGATTTCAAGACATTCAGCGGGCAGAGCCCGGTAAAATTTGTCAATGATCTGAAACAGGAACGCATGATGGAGAGACTCAAAATTCTGTAAATTTAAAAATAGGTCTGTTTTTTACAATCCAAATCGATTTAAAAACGCTAAAATAGTCACAAACAAAAGACAACGGTGTCTGGTATTTGCCAGATGCCGTTTTTTTTACCCCAAATACAAAAGAAAGAATGGCGAGGTGAGAGTGATGGATCAGACGACACTGTTTTTACAAGAAGGTCATACAAGAGATCTGGATATCTTAGAGCAGGCATTTACCTGTGCCGCCGGATCGATAGACTTAGAGAAAAAGATGTTCTGGGAGCGGCAGGCAAAAGAGGCACTGGCACGGCTGCGTGGCACGGTATGCCAGTTTGAGAACGGCAGAAAGGAACGGATCGTAAGCACCTGTGAGTATGAGCGTATTCGAAAAATGCTCCTTGACGGGGAGGAACCCTTTTTTCAGATGCTCGAGGGTATTTTTTACCGGGCAGAGAAAAACCGCGGGATAAAAGCATATGAGATCCAGGTGGAAATGCAGGCAATGTTTGACAGCCTGTATGAAGACATTCTTGCCCGGTACGAATATTTTCCACTTTATTTTGAAAAAGAGGAAATGACGTTATCAGAAAAGCAGGTTTCCACAGAAAAACTGCAGGAGGAGATCCTTGATATCGCCGGAAAGATCTATCATCTTGTCGCAAAATTTAACATCCATACGGACAGCGAACTGATCCGGCAGGTGGCAGAATATGCGTGGAAAAACGTGGAAAACGACATCAGTCTGGAAAGGATAGCGGATACGTTTTTTGTAAATAAAACCTATCTGAGCCATCTGTTCAAGCAGGAGACAGGAAGAAATTTTGTGAATTTCTTTACCGAGATCCGTATGCTCCGCAGCCATGTGTTGCTCCGGCATCATTGTAAGGTATACGAATGTGCATTGCAGCTTGGCTACGAAGATACAGAATACTTCAGCAAGGTGTTTAAAAACTACTATGGATGCAAACCTACAGAATATATGGCGATGCAGAGTAACCAAGCATTTCGTCATAGTAGTCCCGCCGTCTGTCAGCAATGATATGGGTTCTTGGTCCCCAACAGCGGGAGGCTTTTGCACTGCGCAGATCAATATCGGCATAAATGATCTCTTCTTTATCGCTGCTAGCTTTGGCTAAAACAGAACCTTTTGGACTGGTAATAATGCTGTTTCCCACCCATTTGGTTCCACGTTCCTGTCCAACACGGACGGAGGCGGCAATGTAGACACCATTGCAGTGAGAATTTGCAATACATAAGGTATTTGCCATTGGCATTTCACCGGAAACAATATTTTCATCTAAGACCCAGCCAGACGGAGAGCAGATGAGATCGGCACCCTGAAGAGTCAGAAGACGGATCGTTTCCGGAAACCACAGATCATAGCAGATCATAATGCCGATACGACCAAGTTTGGTGTCAAAAACAGGAAATCCGGTATGGCTTTCTTCACAGTAAAGCTTTTCGGTTGACCACATGTGCATTTTACGGTAGGTTCCGATGTAACCTTCTTCGGGACCGACAAGCACGGCGGAGTTATATAAATGAATGCCTTCTTTTTCGTATAGACCGGCAATGATATAGACATCCCGCTCCGCAGCTTTTTTGATCAGAGCCTGTACACAGCTGCCGGAAGGAATTTCTTCTGCAACAGCAGCAGCTTCCTCATAGGAAGTGAAAATGTAGCCCTGATAAATGCCTTCCGGAAGAATGACGAGTTTGGCACCATGGTCTGCGGCTTCCTCTACATAAGAAAGCATTCTCTGAAGTGTGGAAGACATCTGACCGTTTTCGCAGTTCATCTGAACCGCAGCAATTTTAGTATCCATGATAATTCCCTCCATTTCAAATTGAATTGTTGAGAATTAGTATAAAGCGTTATGCAAAATAGAAAAGGGAGAAAACTTACAAAAATCCCCTAAAAAACTTATGAATAAAAGCTATCAGGAGGTAGAGCGTATGAAACTGACATTAAAGGAAGAAGAACGACTGATCATTTTTGAGGTTGCAGAACTTGCAAGACGGAGATGGAAACGGGGACTGAAACTCAATTATGTGGAAGCAGATGCCATTATCTGTGATGAACTGCTAGAGCGGGCAAGAGCCGGCTGCAATACACTGACCGAGCTGATCTCCATTGGTTCCCAGATCATCTCGTTAGAGGATGTGATGGAGGGAACCGAAAGACTGCTTCCGTTCATCCAGCTGGAAGTGCTGATGCCGGATGGGACAAAACTGGTCAGTATCCACAACCCCATTCGTCTGGAGAAAAAAGAAGACACGATAAAAGAACTGCTGTCAATGGTATAACGTAATACGGCAAAAACAGGATGGGAGGAAGAACGATGTATCAGATTGGTGAAATTATTTCAAATGGAAAAGACGTTATTTTAAATGAAGGGAGACGGACACAGGAGCTGATCGTTTCCAATCTGGGAGACCGGGCGATCCAGGTCGGCTCACATTACCATTTCTTTGAAGTGAATAAGGCACTCAAATTTGACCGGGAGACCGCATTTGGGATGCACTTAGACATTCCGGCAGGAACTGCCGTGAGGTTTGAACCGGGGGAAGAGAAAAAGGTAACGGTCGTAGAATACGCAGGAGACCGCATTATGAGAGGATTCAACGG
>JBNMKU010000078.1:0-9813 GCA_050874505.1 Roseburia sp.
GGTCTGTTCTCCCTC
Source organism: Roseburia sp. (assembly GCA_050874505.1). Taxonomy (GTDB): domain Bacteria; phylum Bacillota; class Clostridia; order Lachnospirales; family Lachnospiraceae; genus Roseburia. The sequence continues at coordinate 16 of JBNMKU010000078.1, forward strand.
TCCGATCAACACGCCTGTGACCTGTGGATGTGTCTCCAGAAAATCTTTGACCTCATAAGACACCTCCGGGCCGCCGACCCAGATCGGCACATCGGGACATAATTTATGAAATTCAGCGATCACTTCCTCGACCATATCCATGTTCCAGATATAGCAGGAAAAACATAAGAGGTCCGGTTTTGCCTTGTAAATTCCCTCAAGAATATAGGAAATGGAATGGTTTATCGTATATTCTGCCAGCTGGATGGATAATTTTTCCCTGTTTGCGGCATATTTCTTCGCATACGCCTGTAAATTATAAACAGCGAGATTTGAGTGAATGTATTTTGCATTCATTGCAGTCAATAAAATCTTCATCTTTTTCTCCGTTTCAAAGTATTCCAGATACACCAAAAGTACCGGACGCGAACTCCCCTTCTGTCGCTTCCGGCACTTTTTATATTGATTATACTTCCCTCTTTATAAGATGTGACCCACGATCACATCGATCCCTGCGATCCATAACAGGATAGCTCCACAGATATATGCCTTGGTCTTGTGCACAAATCCCAGATGATATCCGGTATAAGTCCCGGCTACCACCATTGCGATCGTAAGGCATACGACCATGATCAGCATGATCATCGGATTGGTTCCAAGGAACCCAAATGCGATCCCGGTCAGCAATGTGTAAATGCTGGTCACCGCTACCATATGCAGTAATTTCCGCATACTGATTGCATCTTCTCTATGCTCATAAACGCGCTCATTGCGGATTGCTTTCACGATCAGCCGCACGCCAAGCGCGAAGAAGATCACTGCCGCGATGATCAGTCCCATAAACCGTTCGTCATGGGTCATGTCATGCCGGTAAAGGAGTTTGGCAAGATAGCTGCCAATGAACAGTGCCGCCATCTGCCAGACAACGGTCAGCAGGCATACCAGCACAAGCTGTTTTTTATTCACTTTTGCCACAAGTGCTCCCTGACACTCCATTGCAGCAAAAATATCTAAGGATATACCTGCTATGATCAGCAGATTTTCTAACACGTTCATTTTTATCCTCCTTTAACGGTTCCCTTATTTCCTATTATACTCTTTATTACTAATTTATCTATAGTACTTGTCTCTTAATCTTCCGCTTTGACAGCATCTGTCTTGATGATGAATTTCACACTGCCCTCTACACCATCTGCAATGTCAGTATAGCTCTGATACTCTTCTCCGGCATCTAATACTGCCTGCAGGCGGTCTAACAGTGGCTGGATATCGCCCTGATAAGCATTTACGATCTCCTCAATGCCCTCTTCATTGAACTGGACAATTCCATCTGCGAGCTGTTTTGCACCATCGTCAAGCTGATCGACACCATCTACGATCGCATCGGTTCCATCTTTTAAGGTGGAAACACCATCGTTGAGTTTGCTGTTGTTTGCGGCAAGCTCTTTTCCACCATCATTGAGCTGTGCGATACCGGATAGCAGAGTCGGAACGGAATCTGCAAGGCTCTGTGTTCCTTCTGCAAGTGCCTTACTTCCTGTTACAAGGCTGTAACCACTCTCGGTTGCCGTTTCAATGCTGCCTGCAATCGTCTTCTTGGTCTGCTCTGCTGCAGATACGGCTGCGGTTCCTGCTGCACTCTTGGCTCCCTCATAAGCTGCGGTCTCTGCTGCACTGCTTGCTCCGGATACCGCTGCGGTTCCTGCTGCTGCCTTCGCTCCGGATACCGCTGCGGTTCCTGCGGCTGCTTTTGCTCCGGATACGGCTGCAGTTCCTGCGGCTGCCTTCGCTCCAGATACCGCTGCGGTTCCTGCTGCCTCCTTCGCTCCTACTACAGCTGCGGCTCCTGCTGCTGCTTTTGCTCCGGACACGGCTGCGGTTCCTGCTGCGCTCTCTGCGGAAAGTTTTGCAGTGTCAGCTACTTCGGCTGCAAGAGTTGAAGTATCAAGACTTCCTGCAATCCCTGATATGATCTGGGTTGCCAATTCAGCAGCCTGTTCGTCTGAAAGACCCTGTGCTTTTAATGCTGCTGCCACGGTTGCGGTTGCACCGCCGAGCTGTCCCTGTACGGCTGCACTGATCTTCTGCTCTGCCTGACTCTGGATCGCTGCATACTGTCCGGCATCAAATGCTGCATCTACGGTTGCGACCGCCTGACTCTGGATCGCACTTGCCTGTGCATCGACTGTTGCTGCTGCTTTCTCCTGGATTGCTGTTGCCTGTGCATCAACTGCTGCAACTGCCTGCTCCTGGATCGCACTTGCCTGTGCATCGACTGTTGCTGTTGCCTGCTCCTGGATCGCTGTTGCCTGTGCATCGACTGCTGCAACTGCCTGCTCCTGGATCGCTGCCGCCTGCGCATCGACTGCTGCCTCTGCCTGGCTCTTAATGCTGTCAGCCTGACTTGTTACGCTGTCTTTTGCTGATTTTTTGATAGCAGCTTCCTGTTTTGCAACCGTATCGGTAACCTGTTTCTGTAAGCTGCTCTTCTCTTTGTCTGTAAATGCGGTATTTAAACTCTTATCCAGTGTAGCCACACCACCTGCGATAGAAGCTGCACTGTTGTTTAATGTGGTTGCTCCGCTGGAGAGGGTAGAACTCTTATCTGCAAGTTCTGAAATACCTGCTGCCAGCTTGGCTGCTCCGTCTGTGTACTCTTTTAATCCACTCTTTAAGGTAGATACACCGTCGGAAAATTCACCCATGCTGGATTTTAATGTACCGACACCATCTGCAAGTTCCTTGGAACCATCCTGTAACTGGCTGGTTGCATCCGTAAGCGTATCGAGCAGATCATCGACATCCGATAAATCGTTGTCTCCATTTGCATGAATGAAGTTCGTAGCATTTGCCACAACGGTCATAGTCATGCCAAGTTCAAAATTCTCTACCTTTGCGGTCACTTCAAAATAATCCGGGATAGTCACATCGCCATCGAAGTCATCATCCGATACATCCAGACTCTCTTTTAAGCCCGGAAGTGTGTATCCTACCACAAGGCTGTTGTTTCCATCTGCGATCACTTTTCCGTTTGTTACTTTTACATCGGAAAAACTGTCATCCAGTATCATACCACCAATGGCAACAAATGGAACATAAATTTCTTCTTTTTTACCGTCGATTTCAGCTTCTACGGTCTGATGGTTCGTATAATCAAAACGCATCGTCACTTCACCGGATTTTCCGGCAAGTTCTTCCGGAGTAACCTCTTTGCCATCAAGGAAATAAGTGATCTTCTGGGTAACCGGAAGTACTTCCGTTGAAGTTCCCTGATAGAAGATATCATTTCCGTCTGCTTTCCAGGTCACTTTATTGCCATCCTGGGTAAAGGTCTCGTTTCCTTTGACATTTTCAATATCTTTTAATGTACTGGCATCCTCTAAGGTATCTTTGTCATCATTGTTGATCAGATGATCAGAAACAATAATATTCTGCTCTTTTCCGGTATTGTCTGCGATAACGTAAACCGTCTCGTCTTTTCCGATGTCGGTTTCCTCTACGGAAATATTTTTTGTCAGCTTATCTACCAGCTTTTCGCCATCATCTTCTTTTTCGGTACTCTCGGTCTCTTCGGTTGTCTCCGTGTTCTCAACTGCTGCTTTGGTATTCTTTGCTGCATATACATTGGAGCTTGCCAAATTCGTTCCTGCCAGTGCAACGACAAGAACACCGGCTACAATACGAATCGCATATTTGCTTTTAAACCTGTTTTTTAACTCTGGTAATTTCATATGAATTCCTCCATTCTAAATCTCGCTCTGCTTATTTACTGTTTTTATTTCGAAATCCTATGCTCGTAGCACAGATCACACGGTCAAATACCATAAACATGGATGGTAAGATGAAAATAACAACAAACATACTGATGATCGCGCCTCGTGCCATCAGAGAACACAGAGAACTGATCATATCAATATTGGAGTAAAGACCTACTCCAAAGGTTGCTGCAAAGAAGCTCAATGCACTGACCATAATAGACTGGATCGATCCCTGTAATGCACCTGTGATCGCCTCTTTCTTGTCGGCTCCCTGATATCTTGCTTTCTTATATTTATTGGTCATTAAGATCGCATAGTCTACCGTTGCACCAAGCTGGATCGTACCGATTACAATAGATGCGATAAACGGCAGTGTCGTATTTGTGTAACACGGGATACCCATGTTGATAAAAATCGCAAATTCGATGACCGATACCAGAATGATCGGCAGGGAAATTGATTTGAATACAAACGCGATGATCACGAAGATTGCACCAATGGAAACGATACTTACGGTTTTGAAGTCCTCGTCTGTAATCTCGATCAGATCCTTGGTACATGGTGCTTCACCGATCAGCATTGCCGTGTCATCATATTTTTTGATGATGCTCTTTATCGCATCACACTGTGCATTTACTTCATCGGAAGCGACTGCATATTCGGAGCTGACAATCATCATCTGGTAATCATCATTTACCAGTGTCTCTTTGATATCATCCGGGATGATCGCTTTCGGGATGCCCGGTCCCACAATAGAGTCAAATCCCAGTGCCATCTTGACACCATCGACCTGCTCGATCTCATTTAACATTGCTTTTGCATCCTTAGACGGCAGATCACTGTTTGCAATGATCATATGTGTTGCGCCCATCTGGAAATTTTCATCCAGCTTTTCATTGGCGGTAACACTGTCAAGGCTCTTTGGAAGTGTTCCTGCCAGGTCATAATACACATTGGTGTGATTATAACCATAGAGTGCCGGTCCTAAGATCACTAAAAATAATACGATAAATACCGGATAATGTCTGGTCACCCATCCGGCGATCACTCCAAGATCCGGGATGATAACCTTGTGTTTGGTCTTTTCAATGATCCGGTCAAATACCAGGATCATGGATGGCAGAACGGTTACACAACAGATCACACCGAAGATAACACCTTTTGCCATAACAACACCAAGGTCCATACCAAGGGTAAAGCTCATAAAGCAAAGTGCGATAAATCCTGCCACCGTTGTAATGGAACTTCCTACAACAGAGGTGATCGTATTGGAAATGGCATGTGCCATCGCACGTTTCTTATCACCCTCATAACGTTCCTGCTGCTCCTCGTAACTGTGCCACAGGAAGATCGAGTAGTCCATCGTAACACCGAGCTGAAGTACTGCCGCAAGTGCCTGTGTTACATACGAGATCTCTCCCATAAATACGTTGCTTCCAAGGTTATAAACGATCGCCATACCAATACTGAGTAAGAAGAACAACGGCACGATCGCAGAGTCCATCGTCAGGGAAAGAACAACGACAGCAAGGATCACCGCGATCAGAACATAGATCGGAGTTTCCTGATTGGACAGGTTCTTCGTGTCCGTAACGATTGCTGACATACCACTGATAAAGCATCTGCCCTGCACCACATTACGAAGCTGTTCGATCGCCTCCATCGTATCATCGGATGACATTGACGTATCATACAATACTGCAAGCAGAGTGCTGTCAGTATCTGCATTGTTAAAGAAGTCATAGACATCATCCGGCAACATCTGCATCGGTATGCTGATATCTGCAAGTGAGTCATACCAGATCACGGATTTGACATGGGGTACCTGCTCCATCTCTTCCCGCATCACTTTGATATCTTTCGCATCCATCCCCTCTACCACGCAGAAAGAAAAGGCTCCCGTTCCAAACTCGTCCAACAGGATATCCTGTCCTTTCATTGTCTCAATGTCTTCTGGCAAATAGGATAGAATATCATAATTTACTCTGGTGTTAAAATAACCGATCGCTGATGGGATCAAAAGTAAAAAACTGATGATCAAAATCGGGATCCGGAGCTTTACCACCGCTTTTCCAAACTTAATCATTCTGCAATCATGCCTCCCGTTCTGCCGCTTTTGCGGCGAAATATCCTAAATATCACATTAACTATAAAAAAAAAGACTGAATATGAAAATATTCAATCTTTTTTCTCTGTATCATTTTGATATACATATTGGAACAAATGTCTATCCAAGCATACATACATGAAAAAATGTATCAAAGTCCCGCCAGCGCGTCTTCCATGGAGCTGTGGATCATATAATCATAGATCTCTGCCAGTTCCCTGCCGGATATCGTCATGCCGCTCTGGATCCAGGTGATCGTCACATAACACATGGACTGCGCATAGTATTCCGCGATACGTTCCGGTGTCAGCCATATGTATTTCTGCTGTTTTCCTACCTTGGAATGTTCGATCACTTTGAGCAGTACCTGTTCCACGCAGCTCCTTGCAATGCTCTCAAAGGAATTCTGTCCCTCTAATCTGCTCGCTTTGGTATAAAATTCTTTTTCTTTTTCTATATTGGAGAATAGAAGTACCAGTGCCTCATTTACCATACCATTGGCAAGCAACGGCTCGATCGGCTCTAACAACTGTGTGTAAATGATCCACTCCAACAACTCATATTTATCCTGAAAATGATTATAGAAAGTCGGTCTGATCACACCTGCTTTATCGGTGATCTCTTTGATTGTTATCTTTTCAATCGGTTGTTTTTGGGCAAGTTCTTTGAAACTCTCTGCCAAAAGCATATCGATTGCACTCTTCCCCTGTCCAGTCATAACTCCCTCATATTATAGTAATGTTCTGCCTATTGTAATGCTTCTTCCTGCCGGGTCATCCCTCAGATTTAACATCTCTCCTGTCTCAACTACTTTTACCAGTGGGCGAAGCGCAAAATCCTGAAAATTCTTTGCAACAACTGCATGCAGTCCATTGGACAACTCCACCTCACATCCAACCGGATAGACAGCTATCTTTTTAATAAAAATCTCCACGATCTCCGGGTCGAACTCAACGCCTCCCATCGCCATCAGATATTCGATCGCATCCGATGGTGGCAGTGTCTTTCTGCCAGGCCGTTTGGACACCATGGCATCATAACAGTCTGCCAGTTTGATGATCCTTGCATAAAGTGGGATGCTCTCTCCCTCACATCCCATCGGATATCCGTCTCCATTATACCATTCATGGTGCATTAAGATCGCTGTGTGTACCTTTGATGGAAAATGATAGGCACTTCTTAGAAATTCACATCCCAGTTTCGGATGCTTTTTCCAGAGTTCTCTCTCCTCTCCCTGCAATGGCCAGTTGCCATGTAAGATCTCCGGCGATAAAAACTTCTTTCCCAGATCATGGAGCATCGCAGCTGTGGTCAGCTCATATAATTCTTCCTTTTTCAGGCCATACCGTGCTCCGATCATAACCGCGAGTGCTCCCACATTAACGGAATGATAATAGATATAGTTATCATACTCGCGGATATCCATCATATTGCACATGACATCTCCGTTTTTCAAAATGTCCTCTACCACATTTTCCACGATCATCTGAAGTTTTATCTCTGACACTGGCAGATCTCTGTCATCCGCTTCGAAATGAAACAGATCATGGATCAGACCAAGCGCCTGACACCTTACCTGGGGGCTTAAAATCTCTTGTATCTCGATGCCACGCGTAAATTCATCATCAATATATATGCCGGGGAACCCTAAAAATTCCAGATTCGAGATGTATTCTGCATTTAACAGCAGATGTTTCGCCAGAAGAAGTCTGCCTGAACCATCATACAGATCCTGTCCCAGCGCCATGCCCGGCACCAACTTGCTTGTAGGCAAATAACGCATGTACTTTTCCTTTCCATTTGTGAAACTATTCGTATTTTATACTAATTATTCTTGGAATTCAACAGTTACAAAGTACCCCTTGGGCGTTTCTTTTACGTCAACCACCGTTCCCTCTGTCGATTTGATCCGCTCACTGACCGCATAATTGGCAGACATCGCATATGCTTTTCCCAGGGTATAATAATAGGAGTTTGGCAGCTTGCCTTCTGTAATGGGTAACACATCCCCCACTTCAAGCAGACCTGTCCGCTCCATTTTGAACTCTTCTCTTCTCATTTTGCCAGAAAGTCTCCCATTGTTATCTTTTCCCAATTATAGTATACTATCCTTATATTCTCAAGGTAAAAATCGAAATGGGGAGTTTTTTGTCAAAAATGAAATCTTATAATCTGATTCTGGACAATTTTTTGTCTAATGTTGTAAATACACTAGAGCCGGACCGCATTTATGATGCGATGATGGATACCTTTCAGGAGCTGCTCGATCCTGCCGGTCTTCTTCTGATCTTAAACCGTCAGACATCGCATACCTACTACGTCACACGCAGTTTTGGTACGATTTCCTACGAAAAGGACTATACCGCGCCGAGTGACGCCATTTTAAGTTATCTGCACACGACAACCGGTATCATTTCCATCACACCAGATTGCAGGGAAATGGCTCTTATCACGCCAAAGAAACGTGAGTGGCTTTTGTCACAGCACATTTCTATCATAGTTCCCCTGCGCTATCAGCATGCGATCATCGGTTTTCTGTTTGTGGTTCCAAAGGAAAATACGACTTACACCAGTGATGATCTGTTCTTTCTGGAAAAGCTCTGCTTTTATGGTGCCATCGCGCTCCGCAATGCCAATCTCTATCAGAATGCCTACCATGCTTCCATTATGGATGACCTGACACCATTATATAACCGGAAACATGCACTCGGTTACATTTCGGAGACTTGCTGTAGTGACGATCCATATACCCTGATCCTGCTCGATGTTGATAACTTCAAACTCTACAATGAACTCTATGGTGCAAGAGAAGGAGATCAGCTCATACGCTTATGCGCCAAAATTATTTTACAGGAAATCGACGAAGCGGATATTGCCTTCCGCTATGGTGCAGATGAATTTTTCATCCTGCGCCACGGCAATGACACGGACGCTGCTGCTGCACTTTCCCGCAGGATCATCCAGAAGATCTCCTCTGAAAATCCTGCAGATACTGTCTGGGATATCACCGTTTCCTGTGGTATTTCCACCTATCCTGATCTGTCCGCAGATGCAGCTGCCCTGATGCACGATACCGTGCAGGCTGCTTACTTTGGGAAACTCGGTGGGAAGGGTTCTCTTACCGTTTACCGCCACGGCATTGAGTCCCGCATGGGAAACTTAAACGCACGCAGTGCTTACGAACGCGTTGCACCTACTATCTACGCACTGACCGCCGCCATCGATGCAAAGGATAATTACACCTTCGTCCACTCAATGAATGTGGCAAAATATGCTGTCTTTCTGGCAGAAGCATTAGATCTCGATGAAAACTCGGTCGAAATCGTCCGCGAAGCTGCCCTGTTGCATGACATCGGAAAGATCAGCATCCCGGAACATATTTTAAAGAAGCACAGCAACTTAACGCCCGAAGAATATGAGATCATGAAAACACATGTGGAGAACTCCACGAAAATGATCCGTTACCTGCCGGATATGGATTACGTTATCCCGGCGGTGCTCGGACACCATGAACGTTACGACGGAGGCGGCTATCCGCGCGGATTATCCGGTGAAGAGATCCCTTATCTGGCACGGATCCTTTCCATTGCAGACTGTTTTGATGCCATTACCGCAAGGCGCACCTACAAGCAGCCTTTCCCGATCTCTTATGCGTTAGAAGAATTACAGAAAAATGCCGGGACACAATTTGACCCGGCAATGGTTGAAACCTTTGTTTCCTTAGTAAAAGATGGCATCATCTCTCTGTGATGCCATCCAGAGGCTGTCGCTCTCAAATATCTAATCAGGGATTCTTTTGACTCGGACATTTTTTTGTTACACTTTTCTGAGAAACAAATCTTATTATGATTTCGAGGAAAATCCGAGAATTTTAAAAAGCGTTTCTGAAAGAATGTGACATGTCTTTTTTCGACAGAACAGCATACGTGCAACTGTCTGTCGGCTGCATACAAC
>JBNMKU010000079.1:0-9812 GCA_050874505.1 Roseburia sp.
ATCCTGACCTGGGTGACCAATGGCTTTGGAGAGGAAGAGACGAACAGGGGGGCAATCTTATGATGAAAAAGGTATTACGTTCTTCCTGGCTGGCAATCGTGTTATTATTTATGTACCTTCCGGTATTGATCCTGATGGTATACAGTTTTACTGATACGGCAACGATTGGAACGGCAGGACATTTCTCACTGAAAAATTATGTGACATTGTTTACAAGCGAAGAGCTGCTCGGAATGATCGGTGGAACTTTTGCACTGGCATTTGGTTCGGCTCTGCTTGCAACGTTACTTGGAACGATCGGTGCGATTGGTGCATTTTACAGCAAAAAAGCACCCAGACATCTGATCGATATGGTAAATCAGATCCCGGTGGTCAATGCTGAGGTTGTGACCGGATTTTCCCTCTGCGTGCTTTTGATCGTCGTATTCGGAATGGACAAGGAGTCCTTTTTCCCGCTGATTATCGGTCATGTGGTATTGGAGGCACCGTTTGTTTACCTGTCTGTGCTTCCAAAATTAAAACAGATGGATAACAGCATTTATGAAGCTGCATTGGATCTTGGGGCAAGTGCCGGACTGGCACTGCGAAAGGTTGTGATTCCACAGCTTTTCCCGGGCATTATTTCCGGCTTCATGCTTTCCATTACCTTATCGTTAGATGATTATTTCATTACAACCTACACGAAACCTGCCACATTCGATACGATCAGTACCTATGTGGTAAATGCGACCAAAGGCTCTCACACTGAGATCAAGACAGCACTTTGGGCATTATCTACCGTTATTTTTATCGTGATACTGGCGATCGTTTTCATTGAAAATCTGATCGCAAGCAAAAAACAGGATTAGATCTTAAAACGTAGAGGTTGCTACGCTTTGCGCAGAAAGCGAGGAAAATGAAACAAATGAAAGAGACAAAGAGAAAATATATCGTTGGATTTCTGGCGGCAGTCATGGCGGTTCTGGCAGTTCCTTATGCAAAAGCAGAGGCAAAGACCGTGACGTTACGTGTCTGCAACTGGGAAGAATATATCGATGAAGGCGGCTGGGATGAGGATGAAGCGATCGACCTTGAGGGACAGCGCGTTTTTGGAGAAAATTCTCTCGTTCAGGATTTTGAGGACTGGTACTATGAGAATTATGGAGTGAACGTAAAAGTCGAATACTCTACGTTTGGAACAAACGAGGAACTCTACAGCAGATTAAACCTCGGCAATGTCTATGATCTGGTATGTCCTTCCGATTATATGATCATGAAGCTGTTAAAGGAGGATAAACTCGAACCGTTATCGACTTCTTTTTCCGATCCTTCGGATGAAAATCACTACTATGTCAATGGTGTGTCACCGTATATCGAGGGAGTCTTTGAAAGCAATGAGATCAATGGAAAACCATGGTCGGACTATGCGGCAGCCTACATGTGGGGCGTGACCGGTATTGTCTATAATCCAGAGGAAGTAACTAGAGAGGAAGCATCTACCTGGTCGATCCTTGCAAATGACAAATTTTACCGTCAGGTTACGATCAAGGATAACGTCAGGGATGCTTATTTCCCGACCCTTGCGATCTTACAGAAAGATCTGCTCACCAGTGATACTTTTAAAAATGCACCGGATTACAGAGAGAAGCTCTCGCAGGTCATGAATGATACCGATAAGGCGACCATTGATCAGGCGGAGCAGAAATTAAAAGAGATCCGGGCAAATGTATATTCCTTTGAGACAGACAGTGGAAAAGCAGATATGATCACTGGAAAAGTACTGGCAAATGTCCAGTGGTCCGGGGATGCAGTCTATGCGATGGATCAGGCAGAGGAAGACGATTTTTATCTGAACTGGGCAGTGCCGGAAGAGTGTACGAACCTTTGGTTTGACGGCTGGGTCATGTTAAAGAGCGGCATTGGAGAGGATGCGGACAAGAAACAGGCGGCAGAAGCATTTATCAATTTCCTTTCAAGACCGGATAATGCAGTCCGCAATATGTATTACATCGGTTATACATCTGCGATCGCAGGTGGAGACAGTGATCTGGTATTTGACTATGCGAACTGGAACTATGCAGCAGAAGAGGATGAAACGGATGTGATCGAATATCCGGTCGGCTACTTTTTCTCCGGGGATGCAGAGGATGAAAACTATGTCATCACAGCACCAGCAGAGCAGGCGCACCGCCAGCTTGCCGCACAGTATCCGTCCGGGGAAGAGATTGCCCGCAGTGCAGTCATGTTATATTTTGATGAAGCTGGTAATGCGAACATCAACCAGATGTGGATCAATATCCGCTGTTTTAATCTCAGTATGATCACGACGGGGCAGTGGATCACAATGGCAGGCGTTTTGGCAGCAGTCATTCTGATCGTATTGCTTATCGTATACCGGAAACAGATCTTTACGAAACGAATACCAAGGGGCTTTCAGAAAATAGGGTAAGAGAGTTTCCATTCCGTATCTTGATAAAATCTTGATAATTTACTGTTAAGTTAAAGTAGAAGATCAGGATGGGAGGACGGAAGGAATGAGAGACTTACTCTTAAATGGTGATATCTTTATGGTTCGCCGGACAACGGAACCGAAGCGGCAGCTCTGCTACAGTGAGCAGGAAGTGCAGGAAGCATGTAAAGATCCGGGCTTTCTGGAAAAAATAGCGGTTGCAAGCCCTTCTATGACGGAAACAATGGCTCTGTATTGTAATGAGACAGAGCAGCTTTCAGAAAAAAAACGGGAAGCTCTTAAAACTTCCGTCATGAAATATTATGCCAGAAGTCTGGTGCGGACAACCCCGTTTGGACTGTTTGCAGCAGCGGGGATCGGGCAGTTCGGGGAGAAAACCCGGTTCGATGGAACCCATGCCTTATACCGCAAAAAAGTAAACGTCGACATGCAGTGGCTGTATGAGGAGATCAGGCATCTGGAAGAGATGGCACCGGAGGTTTTAAAGTTTTGCTGGAACGGTGCATGCTATCAGAAAGGAAGCCGCGTGAATCTGCTCTATTCGATGGAAAAATCGGTAGAAGAGATCAGTGTTCGGAACACAAACCTGTTAGAACTGGTCCGGGATGTTGCAGAAAGACCGCAGAGTTATGAAACGATCCGGGTGGCGATCCAGTCTGCGTATCCAGATGCAAAAGAGCAGCAGATCACGGGATATTTAAAAGAACTGTCAGAAAAAGAGATCCTTATTTCAAACTTAAGACCGCCGTTTGACTGTGAAAATCAACTGCGCTATGTTGCAGGGCAGTGTCAGGATGCAGGCCTTCTTAGCGATGCGGAAAACTTTAGGCAGATCGATCGGCTGCGCGTGTCATATGAAAAGACTGGGATCGGGCAGGGCACAGAAAAACTGTCTGCTTTAAAGGCAGCAATGAAAAAGCTGCATGCCGGAACGAATTACATACAGGTGGATACCCTGCTTCAGGGAGCAGAGGTAACGCTCGGAGAAGAACTCGCGGGGCAGATGAGAAGGTGTGCCTCTGCTTTTGTGCGCCTTTCTGCCGGAAATACCGACAGACGGACGGCACTCGATGAGTATCGGGATAAATTTTTGGAAAAATATGGTTACAAGAGAGAAGTTCCATTGCTGGAACTGTTAGATCCGGAACTTGGGATCGGAGCACCCTACGGCTACCTGCATCCGCAGAACGATTTCTATGAGGAAATGTCCCTGCAGGAGAAAAATCAGCCTGGGTTAGACCGTTATCTGCAACGATGTTATGAAAAGGCAGTGCGGGAGCAGACTCCGATCATTCTGCGGGAAGAAGAATTAAAGCCGTGGATGAAGGAAGAGTTAAAACCGGAGGAGATTCCAGCTTCTATGGAACTTTATTTTACTTTGCAGGAAAAAGAGGGGAAACCTTATCTTTCGCTTGGTGCAAACTGTGGTTCGTTTGGCGCAGGAAAGACACTGGGAAGATTTTCTGTTCTGTCGGAGGAATTAAAAGAGGCACTGCTTTCGCTGGAAAAAAAGAAAAAAGAAGTGTTAGAAGAAGGAACCGCCCGCTGCAACATCAGCTTTTTACCATCGGACCCAAGGAGCGGAAATATCGTCCGGGCAACATCGGACAAGGAATATGAACTGACGTTATTTACTGGTGCCAAAGAGGGCAAAAGCCGTGCGATCACATTGGAAGATATCGTGATCGGGATCCGGGGGGAACGTTTTTATGCAAAGGATCAAAGAAACGGACAGGAGCTGATCTTTGAGACCAATCATATGTTTAACATCATGTTACAGCCCAATGCGCTGCGCTTTTTGCAGGAGATCGCAGTGGCAGGGACGGAGGGCTGGTCACAGCTTCCATGGAAATACGCGTTTCGCGGATTTTCTCATGTGCCGGAGATCCGCTTTGAGGATATCGTGCTATCGCCGGAAACATGGACTTTTTCCAGGGATGAGATCGTGATGAAAAAACAGGGTCTGGAGGAATTTAAAAAGCAATTTCTTGCATTTGTAAAGAGAGAACAGCTGCCGGAAAAACTGTATCTGACCGCAGCGGACAACCGTCTGCCGCTTGACCTCTCCAAAGAACTCTCCCTTTCCATGCTCTATGAGGAATGGAAAAAAGGCATTGGAACCGAGTTTACCCTTGAGCGGACGGAAGCGGGGGAGGCAGTCGGCTGGGGAGGAGACGGCCGTTATGCAACCGAGATCGTGGTGCCGTTTTTCCGCAGGGAAAGGCCGCAGAAAAAGCAGGAGGCTCTGACCGGGAAGACCTGTGACAGAAACATTCATATGGCATATCCGATGCAGGAATGGCTCTATCTGAAACTGTATGGCAGCAGCCACCGGGAAGAGGAACTGATCGCATGTCATCTGAAAGATTTCTGCGAAGAGATCAAACAGACTTACGGTGTGGACAGTTTTTTCATGCGCTACGCAGATCCGAAACCTCATGTGAGGCTGCGGTTTTACGGGGAGAGCGAAAAACTTTATGCAATACTGCCGGTTGTGATGGAGTGGAGCAGAGGACTGCTGGAAGCAGAAGTGATCGGAGATCTTGCGATCGTGCCGTATGAAAGAGAAGTGGAGCGTTATGGAGGTATCGGACTGATCAAAAAGGCAGAGCAGTTATTTTTTGCAGACAGTACCGTTGTGGCACAGATCATACAGAACCGTCGGTTTCATACTGTGGGGATGGATTTAGAGGAGATCGCTGCGTCATCCGTGCTGTTTTATGTGACTGATTTTTATGAAACACTGCCGGAACAGCTTGCCTTTTTGGAAGCTAATTATCACGATACAATTTACGAAAAGGAGTGGAAAGCGCGGAAACAGAGAATGATCGCACAGCTGGATATCGAGACAGACTGGACGGGATTTTGTCAAAGTGAAGATGGAAGCTGGCTTTATCCACTCTGGGAAAATCGGAAAGAAGCCGTGATCTGTTACCGCGAGGCAATGAAGGGGCAGGTGTCGGATCTGGAAAAGAACGATATTGTTGCCAGTGTGCTTCATCTGCACTGTAACAGACTGCTTGGCACCAACCGTGATCTGGAACAGAAGGTCATGACATTGGCGGAAAGCGTATTGTATGCGAAAAAGTATGTATTGGGAAAGAAGGGTGGATATGGAACAGGGAAATGTGAAGCTTCGTGAACTGTGGAAGGCATTTGGAGAACTGCCGAAAACATTCCGGCTGCTGGCGCGTGTGGACAAGGGATGTTTTTTTGGACTGTTAGGGTTTAGTGTGCTGGTCGGTATTCTGCCGATCCTTACCCTGTATCTGTCGCAGGAGTTTATCAATTCGCTGGTGCTGCATGAGTCGTTTCGGATGACCGGCATCCTCTTTGGGATCTATATTGTTGCAAACCTCATTGCGGAGGCGGTCGGGCAGCTGCAGACATATGTGCAGAGCCGTTATCAGTATCTGTTACAGTACCGGCTGCATTATTTTGTACTGGATGAGTGCACCAAAATGTCACTTCGGGATTTTGAGACTGCAGAAATGTATGACCGGATCGAAAAAATCACCGGTGAGATCGCATATCGCCCTTATCAGATGCTGCTCTCTGTCATCGGGATGATCACAGCGGTGATCACGATGATCTCCTCCGTCTGCTATCTGTTTTTCTGGCAGCCGCTTGCAGCACTGATCCTTCTGATCGTGCCGGCCCTCTCCATGTTTTATTATCTTCGGATCGGCAGGAGCGAATTTGAGATGATGTGGAACCGTGCGAAAGAGGAGCGGAAAGTATGGTATCTCAGCCATCTTCTGACCAAAGATTTTTCTTTTAAAGAGATCTCGGTTTTAGGGATCCGGGATTATCTGCTGGAAAAATACAGAAAAGTATCCGAAGGATTTTTAAAACAGAATCAGCAGATCTTAAACTGGAAAACGCTTTTTCAGATGGTCTATGAAGTCATCGTACAGGGGATCGGATTTTGTATCATCGGATTTGCACTCTTTGCAGCGTACACCGGAAAGATCCTGGTCGGAAATGTCATCAGCTACATCCGCAGTATCGGACTGATCCAGAGCAATTCCCAGCAGTTCATGCAAAACCTCTACGGCATTTACAGCTGTTCACTCTATATGGATCTGCTGTTTTCGTTTTTAGAGTACAGCAGAGGACAGCAGACAGAAGCGGGAGAGGAAAAAATTGGAAAGATCCAGGACGTTGTTGTCAAAAATCTATCTTTTTCGTACCCGAATGGAGGCAAACTGTTAAAAAACGTCAATTTATCCTTTCACAGGGGCGAGACGGTCGCGCTGGTCGGCCCGAACGGTTCCGGCAAAAGTACGATGTTAAAACTTCTGGCAGGGCTTTATGAGGCGGATGAGGGAGAGATTCTGATCAATGGAACACCCCTAAAACAGATCGACCGGAACAGTTATCATGCACAGCTATCGGTACTGTTTCAGGATTTTGTCAAATATGAGATGACGATGCAGGAAAACATCGGGTTTGGCAGTATCGAAAAAATGCAGGACACAGAGCGGATGAAACAGATCTTAGACCGCCTTCATTTACAGGCACTCCAAAAAGAGGATCAGACGTATGCGCTTGATATGCAGCTTGGCAACTGGTTTGAAAACGGCAGACAGTTATCACAGGGGCAATGGCAGAAGATCGCACTGGCGCGCACCTATTTTAAGGAAGCATCCTTTTACATATTAGATGAGCCAAACGCCGCCCTTGATACGGTATCGGAGCGGGAGGTATTCCAAAGCTTTTTCGAGCTGTCCCGGGGCAAGATCGGGGTTTACATTTCACACCGGCTGAACGCGGCACAGATGGCAGACAAGATCATCGTGATGAAGGATGGAGAGATCGTTGCCGTTGGTAAACATGAAAAGCTGCTGGCAACCTGTGAGGTATACCGGGAGTTGTATCAGGCGGAAAATTACGACAAGGAGAGTATGGGTTATGCAGGATGAAAAAGAAAAGCTGTTAAAAACTCTGGCAGAGCGGATCGCAGAGGAACAGCAAAAAAAGCAGGGGTGGGAGCAGACGACCTTAAGCGGCGGGCTTCCCGGCATCTGCCTGCTACTTGGAAAATTAATGGAGCTGTACCCGGATGAGGAACGTTTTGTAGAACTGGCGCGCGACTGTATGGGGCAGTGCGTTTCCTATCTCAATGAACACGGAACCTTCAGCAGTTCGATGTTTTCCGGTCTTGCGGGGATGGGGCTTGGAGCTTACTGTGTTTCCAATGGGGGCAGGGATTATCAGAAACTGATAAAAACCATAACAGGCGGTGTGATAGAGGGCGTCGAAAAAGGGATTGCAGAGATCTGTCAGGGCAGTGGGACACACTGCCTTTTTTATGATACGATGGAAGGGATCAGCGGGATGTTAAGCTATATGACGCTTTTTGCAGAGGACGAAAAAGTGCGTGCCGTATTGGAAAAAGGCGTAGAGGCACTCATTTTTTTAACCAGAGAGATCACAGTCCTAGGATATCAGGTGCCCGGCTGGTATCTTCCGGCAGAGAAGCAGTTCAGCAGGGAGGAATCCCTGCTCTATCCGGATGGCAATTTTAACACGAGCCTTTCTCACGGCATCGGGGGACCACTCGCAGTCTTGGCAAGGCTTTCTAAAATGGACATCCGTATGCCGGGGCAGAGAGAAGCGATTGAGCGGATTTTGGCATTTTATCAGGAGTTTTGCTCAACGGATGGGGAGCAGGAGTTCTGGAAAGGACAACTTGATTTTCATGAGGTGGCAGAGCACAGTCTGACCGATCAAAATATCGTGCGGCGGGATGCGTGGTGCTACGGCTCATTTGGCATCTGCTATGCAATGGTTCTGGCAGGAGAGGCACTGGGACGGCAGGAGGTCATCACGGATGCGATCCGCCGTATGAGACAGGCACTGACAAAAATCCATGGCATTTTTTCGCCGACACTCTGTCATGGCTATGCAGGAATCTACACAGTGTTACAGGAAACCGAACAGGAACTGCAAACACCACTTTTTGTGGCAGAAAAAGAAGAACTACTGGAAAAAATATGGAGTTATTATGATCCTTTCTACCCTTATGGATTTTATAACTATGAATTTGACCGGACAAGCGGCGAACTGCAAAGGGAGGAAGAACTGGGACTTTTAAATGGAGCTGCCGGCGTGTGCCTGACTCTGTTAGATGCGGCACATCCGGGGGAAAATCCATGGAAAAAGGCATTTTTACTCGGATGAAAACAAAGTACGGGAGGGAGAAAACATGGCAAGAATTTTAGCGGTGGACGATGAGAATGCCATTCTTGAAGTGATCAAAAAAGGACTCGAAAGGGACGGGCATGTGGTGACCTGCCAGACCAGTCCGACGGAAGTGGCAGCAGAGCAGCTTAACTATTATGATCTGATGTTACTGGATATCATGATGCCACAGGTGGATGGTTTTTCGTTCTGCCAGAAGATACGCGACCGGGTGGACTGCCCGATCATCTTTCTTACGGCAAAGACCTTAGAGGAGGACATTACCTACGGACTTGCGATCGGGGCAGATGATTATCTGATGAAGCCGTTTCGAATCACGGAACTTCGGGCAAGGGTCAATGCGCATTTAAGACGGGAAAAGAGGGAACATCACCATGCGCTGCGATTTGGAGACATCGAGATTGATCTGGATGAAAAGACGGTAAAGGTGTTGGGGAATGCCATCTCCCTTACGAAAAGTGAATATCTGATCTGCGAATATCTCGCCAAAAACCGGGGCCAGGTGTTTTCCAGGGAACAGATCTACGAAGCGGTTTTTGATGTGTTTGGGGAGAGTGATAATATGACGATCTCAACACATATAAGGAATATCAGGGCAAAATTTGAAAAATATCAGGTACAGCCGATACAGACCGTATGGGGGATAGGATACAAATGGGAAAAAGAAAAATAACAACACTGCGCGCCGTATTCTGGCGTTTTATGACCGGGCTTTTAACCGGACTTCTTGTTGCAATTGTGGTTCCGTGGCTGTTATTGCTTTTTCTGGTGAATGTGGGAGCCATCAATTATGCAGATACCGGAGAAAAGGAAGCAAACGCGGTCGCGCAGATGTTAGAAAATGTGGAAAATACCGATACGGTGCTGTCAACGTTGTCGGCAAGACTGCGTTATGTGGTACTGGATGCGCAGTATCAGCCAAAGAAGGCGACGATGACCGAAAAAGAGCAGGAGGCAGCCGTAACCTATGTGCGGGATGGCAGAAAATTCTATGGAATGAGCCGGAGTTATCTGGTGGTCGAGCGTGGCACCGAGCGTATCGTGCTGCAATACGATATCGGCTCCGGTTATGCCAGTGAGTGGATGCAGGAACATCTTCCGACACCGGAACATCTGATGGTGGGCTTGATGGTGCTCAATTCGGTCAGTTATGTAC
>JBNMKU010000080.1:0-9810 GCA_050874505.1 Roseburia sp.
AAGAGACTTGAATCCTTCCATGTTCAGTCCTGAGTAGTGTACGAATACGTCATTTCCAGACTCGTCAGAAATGAATCCGTAACCTTTTTGGTTGTTAAACCATTTTACTGTACCTTTGTTCATTGAAAAGTACCTCCAAAAAAATATTACTGACTGTAACTACAGTCAATTAAAGCATATCATAACGTTTTCTAAAAGTAAAGGAAAAATCATAACTCTTCAAAAGGAATTTGATGATTTTTTAAAAATAGTTTTACCATGCGGTCCCACTCCTGTTCAAAACTTTTGTCAGGAGAAAAAATCCGGTAGGAAACTCCTGTGGTTAAGAGCAATTCGCCGTTTTGAAATTTGAGATTCAAGAAACATCCCGAGATGTCGGAGACGGTAAAACCGGTCTGGCTCTGTGAGATCGTGCGGATAAGATTTTCCGGCGAGAGCAGGAACACAAATTTAAAATAAGACGGTGTGCGTTTTCCTTTGATCAGGTCAAAACAGTGCGTGCGCAGATGGGAAAACGGAAGATGGGAAAGCCCGGTAAGAGATAGTTCTTCCAATTCCTCCGTGCTGTAATAGTCCTGGTTTAGCCTGCCGTCTATGGTATAGGTGGCATCCTTTTGGATGGTCGCATCCTGTAACAGAAAATGGTCAAACGTTTCGCTGCACAGAAGCTGGTTCATAAAAAGTTTTATTTCAGAAATACGCAGTGCAATCATAAAAACCCCCGTAAAAAAATCTTTCTCTATTATAAGGAAAAAAAGCACATTTCACAATACGATTTTGGGGAAAAGAGATGTAAAATTTAGAATTTCGTAGTAAAATAGGTTCGAAACGATAAAGGAAAAATCATAATTTGGAGGAAAACATGAACGAGACAGAACTTTTATTTGATCTATTAAAGGAAGGGGTTTCTCCGGTACATGCGGTAGCTTCCTGCGAAAAGAGATTACAGGATGCCGGATTTACCAGCATAAATTACGAAGATGACTGGAAACTTCAGGCAGGAGGACGTTATGTGATCAATCATCATGATACCACATTGTTTGCATTCACACTGCCAGACGATCACCATACATTAGAAGGAACAAAGAAAAAACCTGCAGTCCGCATTGCAGCGGCACATACAGATTTCCCATGCCTGCGCATCAAACCATCCGCAGATATCCGTATGAACAGCTATGCACAGGTTAATGTGGAAGTATACGGCGGAGCCATTTTAAACACCTGGCTTGACCGTCCGCTGGGGATCGCAGGACGGGTTGCGTTAAAGAGCAAAGATCCGTTTGCACCGGAAGTACGCACATTTTGTTCCGATAAAAACCTGCTGACCATTCCAAACCTTGCGATCCATATGAACCGTGAGGTCAATAAAGGCGTGGAACTAAATAAGCAGATCGACCTGATCCCTGTCATGGGATTATTGGAGGGAGAAGAGGGAAAGGCAGACTATTTCCTTACTTTCCTGGCAAAAGAATTGCAGGTTGCCAAAGAGGATATCCTGGATTTTGAACTGACGGTATACTGTAAGGAACAGCCAGAATATATCGGAGCAGAAGATGGATTTATCTCAAGCCCGCGATTAGACAACCTGACTTCCTGTGCGGCACTTGTCTCTGCCATCATAGATGCAGACCGCAAAGATGGCATCAACCTGATCGCACTTTTTGACCACGAGGAGATCGGAAGCAGAAGCAAACAGGGAGCCGGAGCGATCCTGCTTCATGATATGCTGCTCCGTATCTTAAACGAGGTCGGATGTGGCAGCATGGCACAGCAGATCTTATATCAGAGCATGTTTTTATCCGTGGATGTTGCACATGGACTGCATCCGAATCAGGCTGGCAAAATGGATGTCACAAATAAACCGCAGCTTGGCAGGGGATTTTGCATTAAAGAGGCAAGCTCACAGTCCTACGCAACAGACTGCGAGGCGATCGCAGCAGTTGAGCAGATCTGTCAGGCAAAGGAGATCCCGTATCAGAAATTTGTCAACCGTTCTGATATGGCAGGCGGTGGAACCTTAGGTTCGATCGCATCCGCACTATTGCCGGTGAAGACGGTTGATATCGGTATCCCGCTGCTCGCAATGCACTCTGCCAGAGAACTGATGGGAACGAAAGACCAGCAGGCATTAAAGGATGTTGTAACAGCATTTTTTGCACTGTAAACAGCCCATTTTATAAAGAAACTGTAAAAAAATAGAAAAACCTCTATACAAAACACTGTTTTTATGTTAATATCACATAGTAATGAAAACTACTTGTGATGGAAAACTAAAACATATAAAAAGTTTATGAATAACAAATGAAATGTTTTCAAAAAATAAATGTAGCGTTGGTTATGGAGGAAGAGATATGTATAAGATTGTCATTGATAGTTGTGGAGAACTTCCGGAGGAGTTAAAAACAGATCCGCATTTTGCATCCGTTGCGTTAGAGCTTGAGGTAGATGGCTGCAGGATAAAAGACGATTCCACGTTTAACCAGCTAGACTTTTTAAAGAGAGTAAAAGAAAGCCTGACCGGACCGAAGTCATCCTGCCCGTCACCGGATCAGTATATGCAGGCATATGAAGGCGATGCAGACCATATCTATGTGGTAACGCTTTCCGGTGAACTGAGTGGTTCCTATAACAGTGCGGTACTCGGCAAGAATTTATTCGAAGAGGAATACGGCGAAGAAAAGAAAATTTACGTTTTCAATTCGAAATCCGCTTCCATCGGAGAGACTCTGATCGGATTAAAGGTGCAGGAGTTCGAGGAAGCCGGATGCAGCTTTGAGGAAGTCGTTGCGAAAACGGAAGAGTACATCAGCACGATGAACACTTACTTCGTACTGGAGACATTAGATACACTTCAGAAAGCCGGAAGACTCAGCAACATCAAGGCACTGATCGCAAATACATTAAATATCAAACCAGTCATGGGTGCGACCAAAGAGGGCACGATCTGTCAGTTAGATCAGGCAAGGGGCATGAATAAGGCGTTGGAGAAGATGATCCAGGCTATGATCGCAAAGACAAAGGATTGTGAAAATAAAGTGCTCGCCATTTCGCATTGCAACTGTCCGGAGCGTGCAAAAGCGTTAAAGGAAAAGATCGAAAAGGTGGCAAAATTTAAAAAGATCATTATCATTAATACCGCTGGTGTCAGCAGTATGTATGCAAATGATGGTGGAGTCATCATGGCGGTTTAGAAAGACGGCAAACATGAAAGTATTCACATATGAAGAGGTACTAGATACCATAGAACATCAGAGAAGATTTGGAAGGCATCCGGGTGTGGAAGTGTCCGGGCAGATGTTGCATCTGCTCGGCGATCCGCAGGAGGGGATGCCTTTTATCCATATAGCAGGGACAAACGGCAAAGGTTCTGTCGCTGCTTTTTTGTGTGCCATGTTACAGCAGGCGGGGTTAAAAACAGGCATGTTTACTTCACCCCATCTGGTCGCATTTGAAGAGCGGATCCGTGTGGATGGCAGGATGATCGAAAAAGCAGATGTGACAAGACTTGGAAACCGTCTGTTGCAGGAAACTTACGAAAATACGCCCACCATGTTTGACTATTGCCTTGGCATGGCGATGTTATATTTTAAAGAACAAAATTGTGATGCCGTGATCTTGGAGACCGGGCTTGGAGGACGGCTTGATTCTACGAATGCGGTTGGCATTCCGGAGGTGGCCGTGATCACAAAGATCGGTTATGACCACATGGAACAGCTCGGACATACACTGCCAGAGATCGCAGCAGAAAAGGCAGGCATTTTGAAAAAAGGAACCTGTTTTGTGACGGAGAGTCAGGAACCTGAGGTATTGCAGGTCCTTTTCGATGCGGCAAAAGAGGCGGAAGTGGAATGTGTAAAGGCCGTTCGCACGGAGGAGATCACAGACCGGGCATTTTCGCAGGGAAAACAGAACTTTTCCTTTGAGGGAGAGAACTGGGAGATTGCATTATGCGGAAACCATCAGTATGAAAATGCAGCCGCAGCGATCCTTGGCGCGGAACTTTTCTTAAAAAAGAGAAAGATCCCTTATGAGAGGGCACTATTAAAAGAGGGATTAAAGAAAACGTACTGGCCAGGCAGGATGGAAGTGTTGTCAGAGCAGCCTTATTTTCTGGTGGATGGAGCACACAACAGTAATGGCGTGCGTGCACTTTCCGAGAGTTTGAGGCAGATGTTTCCGGGAGAGAAGTTTCATTTTAAGATGGGTGTGATGGCGGACAAGGACTACGAAGAGATGGTAACCTGTCTGATCCCGCTTGCACTGGATTTTGAAACGGTCACGGTAGATTCAAATCGGGCATTACAGGCAGACGTACTGGCAGCATTTATAAGAGAAAAAGGAGTTCCGGCGGTAAGCTTAAAAGACTGGCGGGATTGCGTGAAAAAACTGCCGTCTGATGGCAGAACGATCGCATTCGGTTCCCTGTATTTTATCGGAGAGATCAAAAGACACTGGAATGAGCAGGTTTCATGAAACAATATTTACAAAAAAATTACAAAATCCATGCTTTGTGACGAAAATAATACATTTTCACTAAATGTACTTAATAGACGTGTTTTTTGCCTGATATCGATTATAATAATACAAATAACAAGTATTTTCTGTAACAGAAGAGGATATCAGGCAATGGTATTTAGCAGTTTTGAATTTTTATTTCGGTTTTTGCCGATTTTTTTATTAATATATTATCTGACACCGCAGAGGTGGAAAAATCATATTTTATTTGCAGGCAGCATCGTATTTTATACCATAGGGGAGGCAGAATATGTGCTGCTTTTGCTTGCGTCTGTGACGGTAAATTATCTTCTTGCGAGATGGATGTACCGGAAACCGGAAGAAGGGCGCGGAAGAAAACAGCTCGTTTTGCTTTTCCTTGCGTTAGGCTATGATTTTGGCATGCTCTTTTTCTATAAATACAGTGGGGCTGCAAAGACACTGCCGCTTGGGATCAGCTTTTACACGTTCCAGATCGCGGCATACATCATAGATGTATACAAAGGGAAGATCCCGCCGGAAAAGTCCTATATCAGTCTGGGCACTTATCTTACGATGTTCCCGCAGCTGATCGCAGGACCGATCATCAATTATTCCGAGGTGAGACTTCGCTTAAAAGAGCGTGTGGTCACGGCAGAACAGTTTGAGGACGGATTGAAATTATTGATCATCGGACTTGGTGCCAAGGTGATCGTGGCAGACCGGATCGGAATGCTTTGGAACAATATTCAGGGGATTGGTTTTAAGAGCATTTCCACGCCGCTTGCATGGATGGGCGTTTATGCCTACACGATCCAGCTTTACTTTGATTTTTCCGGGTACTCAATGATGGCGATGGGACTCGGCAAAATGTTAGGGTTTGAATTTCCACGCAACTTTGCTCACCCCTACCTTGCAAAGTCGGTATCAGAATTTTGGCGCAGATGGCATATCACGCTCGGCAGATGGTTCCGCGAATATGTTTATATCCCGCTTGGAGGAAACCGGGTCGGAAAGGCGCGCATGTTTTTGAATTTATTTATTGTGTGGAGCCTTACCGCACTCTGGCATGGAGCGGCACCAAACTACCTGATCTGGGGAGCTTCTCTGCTTGTTTTATTATTGGTTGAAAAGCTGTTTTTACTCCGGTATCTGGAAAAAAGCCGCATTTTATGCCATGTGTACCTGTTATTCGTGGTGCCGCTGACCTGGGTGGCATTTGCGATCACGGATGTGAAAGATCTGGGAATCTACTATACCAGGCTGTTTCCATTCTGGGGAGCGGCGGCATATGTGAATCAGACAGATTACCTGCGCTATCTGAAGGATTTTATTCCATTGTTTTTGTTGGGAGCAGCGTTTTCGTCGCCTTATCCGGCAGCATTTTACCGGGTTGCACAGAAAAAGAAACTGGATTATATCCTTGTGATCGTTGTGCTGATCATAAGTCTTTATCAGCTTGCGGTCTCAACGAACAATCCATTTTTATATTTTAATTTTTAGTGTAATCGTTACCATAGAAAAGAGGGAGCTTGTGAAAAAGATACGAAATTGCAAAGTGGCGGTTTTCCTGCTGATCGGATGGATCTGTTTATCGGTGGCCGGCTACTTGGGGAAGGATGGCATTTATAAAAAATATACGATAGATACGGCGAAAACACCTTATTTTGTGCTGGTGCTGCAGGGACTGCACGACCATGTCTACCCATGGGAGCAGAACTGGGGTGATTTTCCAAACCATTATCCGGACACGTTGCCGGATCAGGTGTTAGCGAAAGAGCCGGACGATACGCAGAGCACGGAAACAACAGAAACTGTGGCAGAGATGGAAAATACAACAGAAGTTGTGACAGAAACTGAGGCAGAGACAGGGCAGCAGGAAACGGCAAAACAGTTTGTGACAGTCGATGAGAGCTACTTTGATGATGCTGTTTTTATCGGGGATTCAAGAACCGTGGGACTGCACGATTACAGCGGCCTTAATGGGGCGGATTTCTTTGCCACGGTCGGAATGAATGTATATCATTTATGGACGGAAAAATTCTGTGTGGTAAATGGGAAAAAAGTGACATTGGAAGAGGCATTGCGCGCAAAACAGTATGGAAAAGTCTATTTCCAGATCGGAATCAATGAGATGGGAAGCGGAACGATCGACACATTTATGAATGCGTATGAGGATTCTGTGAAAAAGATCCAGCAGTTACAGCCGGATGCGATCATTTATGTGCAGGGGATCATGAAAGTGACAAAAGAAAAATCAGACTCCGATGCGATTTTTAATAATGAGGGAATTACTGCAAGAAATGAAAGGATTGCAGCTCTTGCCGATGGGAAAAAGATTTTTTACATTGACGTCAATGAGGTTGTGTGTGATGAGAATGGGGGCTTGAAAGAAAGCCTTACTTTTGATAATCTACATCTATATGGTTCAAAATATGACATCTGGGTCGATTTTTTGAAATCAAAAGGAATAGAAATGTAGTGCGAAAGACGCTCTGGAATGAGGAATAAAATGGGCATGGAAGAACTGTATGGCGAGTTGCTCGATAAAAGCGAAACAGCAATTTACGTCAAAGATATGGATACGCATGAGGTATATTATGTCAATCAGAAAGCAAAAGAGATTTTTCAGATTGACGAGGATATCATCGGGAAGAAATGCTATCAGGTTCTGCACCATAATCCTGAAAGCTGTGAGAATTGTCCCATGATGGGAGAATGCCCACCGGAGGAATGGAAGCAGGAAATCTATTATCATAAGAGATACTATGCAGTGGAAGGTAAAAAAATAGACTGGTGCGGAAAGTGTGCATGTGCGGTCTATCATACGGATATTACCGAGAAAAAGGCGATACAGGCACAGATCAGGCAGTCCAAGGAAGAAGTCAGAAAGCGTTATCAGGACGAGTTGAGTTACCGGGAAAAGAACTTAAGGAAGAACCTGCTTACAATGAGCCGTCTGAATCTGACCTACTGGGTCGTAGAGGAGATGCAGGTCGGAGCAAAGGGTGGATACGAAAAAGAGTATCGTCAGAAGATGGATTTTGAGGAACGCGCAAAGGCATATGCACCGAAGATCTGGCTGACCGAAGAACAGAAACAGAAATTATCTCCATGGGGGTTACTGCGCCTTTTCAGAGAGGGTGTGGAGAGTTTTTCCGAGGAGTACATAGCAGAAACTTATGAAGGTCGTCACCTGTGGGTAAAAGTAGAAGTGAATCTGTTAAAACGACCGGATACAGCGGAGGTAGTTGCCTTTTTATACAGCCATGATGTCACGATGGAGAGCAAATTAAAACAGATCTTAGAGCATGTTATGGCATTTGAATATGATGAGATCTATACGGTTGATGGCGTCACAAAAACGTTTGACGCGGTGCTGACCGGACAATATGCCCTTGATCATCAGATCTCACAGGGAAATTATGAAGAGGGCATCCGTTTTTTGATGAAACGCACAGATGTGCCGGAGGATAAGGAGCGGATAAGAAGAGAATTGTCTTTGGATAATTTAAGACAGCACCTGCAATCTGAAAATGCCTATGAGATGGAAGTGTCGCTGATTTCAAAAAATGGAAAGAAGCGTTTAAAACAGATCCGTTGTATGTATCTGAACAGGCAGATTGAAACGTTATTGCTTACACTTTCTGATATCGAGGATGTCGTGAAGGAGGAAAAGGCGAAGCAACAGAGACTTGGGGAAGCGTTAAAGATGGCGGAGATTGCAAACCAGGCGAAAACGAATTTTCTTGCCAGCATGAGCCATGAGATCCGGACCCCGATGAATGCGATCATCGGATTGAACTCTATTATCAGGGAGGAGATCGATAACCGGGAGCAGGTTTTGGACTGTACGGAAAAACTCGAATCAGCGTCGGGATACCTGCTTGCCTTGTTAAACGACATTTTGGATATGTCGCGTATCGAAAGTGGAAATGTTGTATTGCTGCACCAGACTTTTGATGCCAGAAAATTCTGGGATAATGTTAACATGATCGCAAAAGCGCAGGCAATACCGGCTATGGTGGACTACCAATTTGAAAGGAACGGAAAGAAGGCAGAGGTTTATGTTGGGGATGCAACGAGACTTGAACAGATCATGATCAATCTGATCAATAATGCCATTAAATTTACCTCGAAAGGCGGTTATGTCCGTGTAAATGTGCAGGAAGAAGTGGCAGATGGAAAAGTACATCTGAAAGTAACCGTTTCCGATAACGGGATCGGTATTGCAAAAGAATTTATTCCGAGGATATTTGATGCGTTTACCCAACAGCATGAGGGCAGTACAACAGAATATGGCGGAAGTGGTCTGGGACTTTCCATTGCGCGAAGCTATGCAAGGCTGATGGGAGGCGACATTGTCGTGACGAGTGAGGAAGGAAAAGGCACGACATTTACAGCAAGCATGCAGCTTGACCTGGCACAGGAAGATACGTCAAAAGGAAAGGAAAGTGTGCCGCAAAAAGAAGTCAATTTTGCAGGCAAACGGGTACTTCTCGTGGAGGACCATCCATTGAATACGATGGTGGCAACCAGATTGTTAGAAAAACGCGGCATGAAAGTCATCCATGCCGAAAACGGAAAAGAGGCACTCGAAGTTTTTGAAAACAGCGAGGAAAATTATTTCGATGCGATCCTGATGGATATCCGTATGCCGGTCATGGATGGTGTGGAGGCAACCAGAAGGATCAGAAAATTAAGCCGCATGGATGCAAAATTTGTTCCGGTCATCGCAATGACGGCGAATGCCTATGAGGAAGACCGCAGACAGACCAAAGAAGCAGGAATGGTCGCACATCTGGCAAAACCGATCGACCCGAAACTGCTCTACGAAACACTGGATCATTTTTTATAAGATGTATAAGAAATCCCCTTTTTAAAGATACTAAGTAGAAAAGAAAGGGGATTTTTTTATGTCATTAATGGTTCAGATCACGGAGATACATGCAAGACAGATTTTGGATTCGAGGGGGAATCCGACTGTTGAGGTTGAAGTTACGGCACAGACCGAGACGACCAGAAGAAAGATCACAGCGAGAGAGAGCGTTCCGTCGGGCGCGAGTACAGGCAGGTTTGAGGCGGTGGAGTTAAGGGATGGCGACAACAGTTATTTCGGGCTTGGCGTACAAAAAGTTGTAACGCATGTCAATACCAAAATAAACGATGCGCTGGTTGGAAAAAATGTGTTAAAGCAGGGCGAACTGGATCGCGCGATGGTGGAACTGGATGGAACGGATAATAAAGGAAATCTGGGAGCAAATGCAATCCTTGGCGTTTCTTTAGCATGTGCCAAAACAGCGGCAAAGGCACTGGATATGCCATTATATCAATATC
>JBNMKU010000081.1:0-9608 GCA_050874505.1 Roseburia sp.
ATGGCATTTGATGAGTGCCCTCCGGCACTGGCAGAACGTGAGTATGTGGAAAATTCCGTAGCACGGACAACCCGCTGGCTGGAACGCTGCAAAAGAGAGATGGCACGTCTCAACGAAAAAGAAGATACGGTCAATAAGCATCAGATGTTATTTGGCATCAATCAGGGTGCGATCTACCCGGACATCCGCATCGACCATGCAAAACGGATCTCAGAGATGGATCTGGATGGATATGCCGTAGGCGGCCTTGCGGTAGGGGAGACCCACGAGGAAATGTATCATATCCTTGACGAGACTGTACCTTATCTGCCAGTCAACAAACCGACCTATTTGATGGGTGTCGGAACACCGGCAAATATCTTAGAGGGTGTTGAGCGCGGAATTGACTTCTTTGACTGTGTTTACCCGAGCCGGAACGGCAGACATGGACATGTATATACGAATCAGGGCAAGATCAATCTGTTCAACCAGAAATACGAAAAGGACATGCGCCCGATCGAGGAAGGATGCCAGTGCCCCACATGCAGACGTTACAGCAGAGCATACATCCGTCACTTATTAAAAGCAAAAGAAATGCTTGGCATGAGACTTTGCGTCCTTCACAATCTGTATTTCTACAATACGATGATGGAGGAGATCCGCGATGCCTTAGACGAGGGAAGATTCCATTCCTACAAAGAGGAAAAACTTTACGGTATGGGACAGATCAACCGGGAAAAGGAACAGGCATAATTCTAAAAAAAAGATAAAATCAACGAGGTTTTCGGGAAAAATCAACAGAAGCACTTGCCGAAATCTTATAAGTTGTGTAAAATAGTGCGAAGAAGTAAATTATACCCTTTAGGAGGAAGAAAAATGTTAGCAATTTTAGCTGATTCAACAGGTGCCACTGCCGCAGGATGGGGTGGAATGATCATCTGGCTTGTTATTTTATTTGCGTTCATGTATTTCTTTATGATCCGTCCGCAGAAGAAAGAGCAGCAGAAGAAAACATCCATGTTATCAGATCTCGCAGTTGGCGATACCGTTTTAACGTCAAGCGGTTTCTATGGCACGATCATTGATATTGCAGATGACACTGTTATCGTAGAGTTCGGAAGCAATAAAAACTGTCGTATCCCGATGCGCAAAGATGCCATCGCAGATGTAGAGAAACCGGAAGAAGCAGAATAATAAAACGAATCCGAAAAGAACCTGTTATGAAGTGAATCTACATAACAGGTTCTTTGACTTATAGACAGCGATTCGAAAACGGAGATGAATATGAAAAAATATCTGACAACAGCAGTGAGTATCAGCGTGCTGTTTTTTCTTTTATGTGCCGTAAAGGGGATCTTTCCATTTGGAACAGCGACAATCGATACGGTGGATTTTGCCAGCCAGTGGGTGCCCGGATATTACCATGTATGGGATGTGATTCACGGAAATGCCAGCCTGTTTTTTGACTGGAGAGTGGCAGGTGGCATGGATTTTACCGGAGCTGCATCACAGTTTTCCCTGCTCAGTCCTTATAATCTGCTGCTTATTTTTATCGGGCGTGGTCAGATCCAGCAGTTTATGACATTTTTTATCTGGATCAAGGTCGTGGCAATGGGACTGTCCATGTGCTTCTTTTTACAGAAAATGGCAGAAAAAAGAGCGTATGTGATCAAAGGATGGGATGTGGTCTGGCTTACAGCAGGCAGTGTTTCTTACGCGCTGAGTGCCTATACGTTTGCATATTACGGAATGGGATGGATCGACATTGCATCCATACTTCCGATCCTGATCTACAATCTGATGCAGATGCTGACAGAAGAACAGGACTGGAAACCGGGGAAACATGCGATCGGCTATACCGTCTGTCTGTTTTTTATCTTCTGTGTCAACATTCCGCAGGCATATATGATCTGCTTCTTTCTGATCCTGTTTGCAGGCGGCTATGTATTTTTATTGCGTGGCAGGGTGGCAAAAACTGCCGCAGGATGGAAGTTAAAGACCGATCGCGGTGGTATTTTAAAATTCGGATTAACAACTTTACTGGCACTGGGGTGCTCAGCAGCGATTTTTCTTCCGGCAGCGTTAAATATGTTAAGTTCTTCCCGACTTTCCGGCGCAGAGTATACCGGGGAAAACAGCTATTTCTGGCTGTTGTCACAAAATGGTATGGATCCGCAGGTAAAATGGAGAATGCTGCTTGGCGTTTGTATTCCACTAATGTATCTGATCGTGACGACCAGAAAAAAAAGAGAGCATGTGTTCCAAATATATCTGGTTCTTCTTATGATCGTGCCGGTAGCGGTAGAAGCAGTCAATCTGATGTGGCACAGGGGAACTTATATGTGTTTTCCGATGCGGCATGGTTATATGATGATCTTCGCTATTTTATATGTGGCGTGGGAGCGTTATCTGGAGCGGCAGGAGAGAGCAGGTGAGAGCAGGTGGTCACCGCGTGTGGAAAAAGCAGCATCAGGTGTGGTGCTTGTGGCATGGACGGCACTTACCCTGGGGCTTGGCATAGTCATTATGAGCACAAATGTGCATGGAAACGACGTTGATCTGGTACGGGATGCGGAGGAATTAGAACAGTTACTGGGAGGAGACAGTGACGATTTCCATAAAGTGAAGATCGCGGATGCCTCTCTTGACAGCAATTATCCGCTGATCGCCAATGTATCTTCCTGTTCCAATTACCTTCATCTGATGACAGAGGGACAGATCAAAATGCAGCAGGCACTTGGGTATTCGCAGACCTGGACGAGGATCAGTGATACCGGTGGAACCCTGTTTTCGGATGCTCTGTTAGGGTATGAGTATCAGGTGAAAAATAAAAATACCAGTGAGCCGTCCGGTATGGATCAATATTACGAGCCATACGGGGAAACGGATCATTTTATCGTTTCACGAAACAAGTATCAGTATGGAGCAGGGCTTAGGATGGGACTTGATGCGTACCGTCAGCTTGACCAGAATGTTTCCGGCTATGTTTTTGAAAACCAGAACCGGCTCTCACAGGCACTGTTTGGCACTGAATTTTTTACGACCTGGACGGAAACCTTTGCAGATGAGAAAGCAAATGAGACATTGCACTATGAGATTGAAGTTCCCAAAGAGGGGGTCTTATATTTATACAGTAAGGAATTATCCGGTGCCACGATCCGGGTCAATGGGGAGACACTTTTAGTGCCATCCTATACCAACCTGCGGGGAACAACCTATCTGACGGAGTATAATAACGGGATTTTGACACTGGGCAGTTTTTCCGGGGAAACCGTGGAAGTGGAACTGGATCAGACCTGTTATGATACGGGGATCCCAAAAGAGATCCAGTTTGCGATCCTTGATATGCAAAGCTTTACAGACAGTATCAGAAAAACCGTGGCAGGGGAGAACATCATTTCTTATTCGTTCGGAGAAAAATGTTTAGAGATCACAGCGACAGCACCAGAAGAGCAATTTATCGTGCTTCCGGTCAATACCGATGGTGGATGGAACGTGACCATCAATGGAAATGAAGAAGGCTATGCAGGGATTTACGGCAATCTGATGTTAGTCCAGTTAAAACCGGGAGAAAACCGGATCCATTTAGAGGCTGTTCCGCGTGGCATGAAAAAGGGCATTTTTGTTACTGCTACCGCCTGTGCCGTTGCGATGTTATGGATTTTACTCGGCAGGATCAAAGCGGCAGATAGAGTATGCCGTCCTCTCTATGAGGTCATTTCCTATGTGGCGGGCGGGATCTTTTTTCTGATCTTTGTGGGCTTCTTACTGGTGGTCTATGTGATACCGGTGGGGTATCGTTTCTGGCTTAAACTTTGAAGTATGCAATGAAGTAATACTAAAGAATATTATTATAACCCATTCTTATAAAAAGTATAAAAAAGAAAAATAGGCGGAAAGGTTGCAATGTTTCCTTAGATACATTATTATAGATTTTATACATACTGTTAGTGATTAAAGCAGTGAAGTATTGCAAATGGAAAGAGGGATTGGACTATGGAGTGTAAAATTGGCGTCATTTCAGGAGACGGGATCGGACCTGAGATCGTAACAGAAGCAAAAAAAGTATTGGATCAGATCGGAACAAAGTACGGACATACATTTCATTATGAAGATATTTTGATGGGAGGCTGTTCCATTGATGCGACCGGAGTACCGCTGACCGATGAGGCGATTGCAGCAGCGAAAGCATCTGACGCGGTTCTGATGGGGTCCATCGGTGGCAATACCGCAACTTCCCCATGGTATAAACTGGCACCGGAATTAAGGCCGGAAGCCGGACTTTTAAAACTGCGTAAATCGTTAAATCTGTTTGCTAATTTAAGACCGGCTTATTTATATGAGGAATTAAAAGAGGCATGTCCGCTGCGTGATGACATCATCGGCGATGGTTTTGATATGATGATCATGCGTGAGCTGACCGGAGGACTTTACTTTGGAGCCAGAAAGACGGAAGAGGTGGACGGTGTGGTAACAGCAACCGACACACTGACCTATAGTGAGACAGAGATCCGCAGGATCGCGAAGCGCGGATTTGACATTGCTATGAAGCGCAGAAAAAAAGTAACCAGTGTTGACAAGGCAAACGTACTGGATTCTTCCAGACTCTGGAGAAAGATCGTAGAAGAAGTTGCCGCAGATTATCCGGAAGTGACTTATGAGCATATGCTCGTAGACAACTGTGCAATGCAGCTTGTCAAAGATCCGAAACAGTTTGATGTCATCTTAACGGAAAACATGTTCGGGGATATCTTATCGGATGAGGCAAGTATGGTAACCGGTTCGATCGGAATGCTTTCAAGTGCCAGCTTAAATGATACCAAATTCGGACTCTATGAGCCGAGCGGCGGTTCCGCACCGGATATCGCAGGAAAGGGCATTGCCAATCCGATCGCAACGATCTTAAGTGCGGCAATGATGTTACGTTATACCTTTGATCTGGACAAAGAAGCAGATGCGATCGAGGGTGCAGTCAGACAGGTCTTAAAAGAGGGTTACCGCACCATCGATATCATGCCACAGGAAGAAGAAAAACGATCTTTGGTAACGCAGGTTGGAACTGCCAAAATGGGAGATCTGATCGCAGAACGCGTATAGAGAAAAGCGAGAATATCGCGAGTAGTTGGAGGTAAACATGAAGAGTGATAATGTAAAAAAAGGGATGCAGCAGGCACCTCATAGAAGTCTTTTTAATGCCTTAGGTTTTACAGAAGAGGAAATGCAAAAGCCAATGGTTGGTATTGTAAGTTCCTACAATGAGATCGTACCGGGACATATGAATCTGGATAAGATCGTAAATGCCGTAAAACTCGGTGTCGCAGAAGCCGGCGGTGTTCCGGTGGTATTTCCGGCGATCGCGGTATGTGATGGTATTGCAATGGGACATATCGGTATGAAATATTCGCTTGTGACCAGAGATCTGATCGCAGATTCTACCGAATGTATGGCACTGGCACATCAGTTTGATGCACTGGTCATGGTACCAAACTGTGATAAGAATGTACCGGGACTTTTAATGGCAGCAGCCCGTATCAATGTCCCGACTGTATTTGTATCCGGTGGGCCGATGCTTGCCGGACATGTGCAGGGGAAAAAGAGAAGCCTCTCTTCCATGTTTGAGGCAGTCGGCTCTTATGCAGCAGGCAGCATGACCGAGGAAGAAGTAAGAGAATACGAAGAAAAGGTATGTCCGACCTGCGGTTCCTGCTCCGGTATGTATACCGCCAATTCCATGAACTGTCTGACCGAGGCGCTTGGTATGGGACTCCGTGGAAACGGAACCATCCCGGCAGTTTACTCAGAACGTATCAAGCTGGCAAAACATGCAGGTATGGCAGTCATGGAGATGTACCGCAAGGATATCCGTCCAAGAGATATTATGACAAAGGATGCGATCTTAAATGCACTGACCGTTGATATGGCACTGGGATGTTCGACCAACAGTATGCTGCATCTTCCGGCGATCGCACATGAGATTGGTTTTGATTTCGATATCGCGTTTGCAAATCCGATCAGCGAAAAGACACCAAACCTCTGCCATCTGGCACCGGCAGGTCCGACTTATATGGAAGACTTAAACGAAGCCGGCGGTGTATATGCGGTAATGAAAGAGCTTGCAGACATCGGACTGCTTCACACAGACTGTATGACAGTAACCGGAAAGACCGTAGGAGAAAATATCAAAGATGCAGTCAATAAGAATCCGGAAGTCATCAGACCGGTAGACAATCCATATAGTAAAACAGGTGGTCTTGCCGTATTAAAAGGTAACCTTGCACCGGACGGAAGCGTGGTAAAACGTTCCGCAGTCTGTGATGAGATGATGGTGCACGAAGGACCGGCACGTGTCTTTGACTGTGAAGAAGATGCGATCGCAGCGATCAAAGGTGGAAAGATCGTAGCCGGAGATGTTGTAGTCATCCGTTACGAGGGACCAAAAGGCGGACCTGGTATGCGTGAGATGTTAAACCCGACTTCTGCGATCGTAGGTATGGGACTTGGTTCCTCTGTTGCACTGATCACAGACGGACGTTTCTCCGGCGCAAGCCGTGGAGCATCCATCGGACATGTGTCACCGGAAGCAGCCGTGGGCGGACCGATCGCACTTGTGGAAGAGGGAGATATCATAAAGATCAATATTCCGGAAATGACATTGGATCTTGCCGTTTCAGAGGAAGAACTTGCTGCAAGAAAAGCAAAATGGCAGCCAAGAGAGCCAAAAGTAACCACAGGCTATCTGAAACGTTATGCCTCACTGGTAACTTCAGGAAACAGAGGAGCAATCTTAGAGCTTCCAAAGAATGTACAGTAGAATGTAAGAGATGAAAGTGAGGAATCAGAAAACATGCAGTTGACAGGAGCCCAGATCGTGATCGAATGTTTAAAAGAGCAGGGAGTCGATACGGTATTCGGCTATCCGGGTGGAGCGATTTTAAATGTGTACGATGAACTTTATAAACACAGGGGCGAAATACGACATGTCTTAACTTCCCACGAACAGGGTGCTTCCCATGCGGCAGACGGATATGCCAGAAGCACCGGGAAAGTGGGCGTGTGTTTTGCTACTTCCGGACCGGGAGCAACCAATCTGGTTACGGGAATTGCGACCGCATATATGGATTCAGTCCCGATGGTGGCAATTACCTGTAACGTAAACGTGCCTCTGCTCGGAAAAGACAGTTTCCAGGAGATTGATATTGCAGGTATCACGACACCGATCACAAAGCATAATTTTATCGTAAAAGATATTGAAAAATTAGCAGATACCATCCGAAGAGCGTTTAAGATCGCACAGAAAGGCAGACCGGGACCAGTCCTTGTGGATATTCCAAAGGATGTGACGGCTGCCAAAACGGAATATGTCTTTACAAAACCGGAGCCGATCGTAAGGGTAAGCGATACCATCCGTGAGGAAGACATAGAGACGGCACTTGAGATGATAGCAGAAGCGAAAAAACCCTACATTTTTGTGGGTGGTGGAGCCGTGATCTCGGGTGCATCCGAAGAACTGGCAGAATTTGCAGGGAAAGTAGATGCACCTGTCTGCGATACGCTGATGGGAAAGGGAGCCTTTGACGGAACCAAAGATATCTATACCGGAATGCTTGGCATGCACGGCACCAAGACCGCAAACCTTGGTGTGAGTGAATGTGATCTTTTGATCGCGGCTGGCGTCCGTTTCTCCGACCGTGTGCTTGGCAATGCAAAACAGTTTGCATCCAATGCAAAGATCTTACAGTTTGATGTGGATGCCGCGGAGATCAACAAAAACATCCAGGTAGATGCCTGTGTCATCGGTGACTTAAAAGAGATATTAAAGAGAGTCAATGAAAAACTCACACAGCAGAAACATGAAGAATGGCTCTCTCATATCATGGACTTAAAAGCAAAATATCCGCTTACCTATCCAAAAGAAGGATTAAGCGGACCATTCCTGGTAGAAGAAGTATATCGTGCGACCAAAGGAGATGCGATCATCGTTACCGAGGTGGGGCAGCATCAGATGTGGGCAGCACAGTTTTATAAATATACGAAGCCGAGAACTTATTTGTCATCCGGTGGGCTTGGAACAATGGGCTATGGACTGGGAGCAGCGATCGGAGCACAGATCGCCAATATGGAAAAACAGGTCATCAACATTGCAGGAGACGGATGCTTCCGTATGAATATGAATGAGATCGCAACCGCAGTGAGAGAGCAGTTACCATTGATCGAGATCGTGGTAAACAATCATGTACTCGGAATGGTACGCCAGTGGCAGGATCTGTTCTATGAAAAGAGATATTCAGCAACTGTCTTAGACGACGGAGTTGATTTTGTGAAACTGGCAGAAGCCATGGGAGCGACCGGATACCGGGTAACGACCAGAGAAGAATTTAAAAAGGCACTGGAACTGGCGCTTGCATCGAAAACGCCGGTACTGATCGACTGTATCATTGACTGCGATGACAAGGTATGGCCGATGGTAGCACCGGGAGCCGCCATCAGTTCTTCGTTTACAGGAGAGGATTTAAAAGGAAACCAATAGATTGCACACAGATTGCGGGCAAACTTATTGTGATAAAAAATGGGAAATTAGGAGGACTTGAAAATGAGCAGAGTGTATAATTTTTCTGCAGGACCGGCTGTATTGCCGGAGGAAGTGTTACAGGAAGCAGCA
The DNA here is from genome assembly GCA_050874505.1 of Roseburia sp. Lineage (GTDB taxonomy): Bacteria > Bacillota > Clostridia > Lachnospirales > Lachnospiraceae > Roseburia. The sequence continues at coordinate 8,639 of JBNMKU010000081.1, forward strand.
GATGAGATGTTGGATTACAGAGGAAGCGGCATGTCCGTTATGGAGATGAGCCACCGTTCCAAAGTATATGATAACATTATCAAAGAAGCAGAGCAGGACTTACGGGATCTGATGAATATTCCGGACAATTATAAAGTACTGTTCTTACAGGGTGGTGCATCCCAGCAGTTTGCAATGATCCCGATGAACCTGATGAAAAACAAAAAAGCAGGTTATATCGTGACTGGACAGTGGGCAAAGAAAGCTTATCAGGAAGCATCCATCTATGGTGAAGCAATTAAATTAGCTTCTTCCGAGGATAAGACTTTCTCTTACATACCGGACTGCTCTAATCTGGATATTCCGGATGATGTGGATTACGTTTATATCTGCGAAAACAACACGATCTACGGAACCAAATTCAAAGAGCTTCCAAATACCAAGGGTCATACACTTGTGGCAGATGTTTCCTCCTGTTTCCTGTCTGAGCCGGTAGATGTAACCAAATACGGTGTTATCTATGGCGGTGTTCAGAAAAACATCGGACCGGCAGGTGTTGTCATCGTGATCATCCGTGAAGACCTGATCACAGAAGATACCTTACCGGGAACTCCAACCATGTTAAAATACAAAACACATGCAGACAACGACTCACTTTACAATACACCACCGGCATATGGCATCTATATCTGTGGAAAAGTATTCAAATGGTTAAAGAAGATGGGCGGACTGGCCGTGATGAAAGAGCGCAACGACGAAAAAGCAAAGATCTTATACGACTTCTTAGATCAGAGCAAACTCTTCAAAGGAACCGTTGTTCCAAAAGACCGTTCCCTGATGAATGTTCCGTTTGTCACAGGCAACGAGGAACTGGATGCGAAATTCGTAAAAGAAGCAACCGAGGCAGGTTTTGTAAACTTAAAAGGACATCGTACCGTAGGTGGTATGAGAGCTTCCATTTACAATGCAATGCCAAAAGAGGGCGTAGAGA
>JBNMKU010000082.1:0-9504 GCA_050874505.1 Roseburia sp.
GACGAACACCATGTAACGTATACAGAGCGGCATATCGTGCAGGATAATCCTTCCTATGGGGAATTGAAGGAATGGTATGAAAGAAGCGGTTTGCCCTTGAAGAAATTTTTTAACACCAGCGGTATGCTCTATAAGGAAATGGAATTAAAGAACAAACTGCCCCTCATGAGTGAAGAAGAGCAGTTAAAACTTCTTGCCACAAATGGAATGTTAGTGAAACGTCCGTTGATCGTAACTGATGACAAGGTGCTTGTGGGGTTCAGAGAAAGCGAGTGGGAGAAGTTATAGTATAAAAAAGACCAACGCCAATTTTGTTATACTCGTGCCTAATGGGCTGCAGGAGCCCCCCACAGTCGGAGAAGATCTGCTATACATCAGAGGCAACCATGACGGATGATGAATTGAAAAGTATGATCGCGTATGCGCAGGCAGAGGGACTTCGGGTGGCATTAAAACCTACTGCAAACTGCAAGAATGGAACCTGGAGAGCGCATATCAATTCCTTTGATGAGGATGTTCCGTGTGAACCTAAGTGGGGAAACTGGTTTGGATCCTATATGGAGTTTCAGAGACATTATGCAAGGATTTCCCAGGAAATGGGCTGTGAAATGCACATCGCAGGGTGCGAGATGGTAACGGTGGTAAAACAATATCAAAAGCCATTCTTTTTTACAGACCGCCTATGAGATGGCGGATTTTGCAAAGTATCCGACGGAGATCTATGCGAAAGCCGTGCGGTTTATCATTACCTGGATCATTCCGTTTGCATTTGTGGCTTATCTTCCGGCAAGCTATTTCCTTGGCGTTGGGATGGGCAGTGCCGGTGTGATCGGGATCGAATGGATCATAGCCATCGTGTTCTGTTGCGTTTCCTATGCGCTGTTTTCAAAAGGAACGCGGATCTATGAGAGCTCCGGAAATTAATTTATCGTGCAAATAAGTAAACTTTATGGTAAAATAGTCCCAGATTGCGCAAGTGAGTGAAAGGAAAGTTAAGTTATGAAAATGAAACGATTTTTACCGGCGATCCCGTTGTTTCTGCTGGCAGTACTGATCCTGCTCCCAACGAAAGTATCGGCATGGGAGTTAGGAGGGATGGAGTATTACTGTTATTATGAGGATGGAACAAAATCGCCGGTAACATCCATGCCGGGAGCACAGCGTATTTATGCAAATGGAACGCCGTTATTATTTAAGGATGGTAAGATGTACGAGGATGTTCCTCCTTATGGAGTGCTCGATAAAAATGACAGACACATTTATACGAAAACGGATGATGATATCAAGAAATATCCACCATCCGATTATAACAAGGATTTTCTGGAACGCAGCATGACGATCTATACGGCAAGCTCGGATGATACCGAATATGGGGATATGAGCCTGTATATTGAAAATACGAATTTACACGGTCTGAATGTCAACCATGTAGGAAATACAACGATCGAGTTGAAAAATTCTTACATTTATTCACAGTGTATCCAGAATATCAATGGAGATCTCAACTATAAGGCAAGTGATGTAAAAGACGCTGGAGGTCTGTATTTTGAGAACCGGGATGGATATGACAAGAAATGCTGGGATGATTCTGTCATAAAGGGAAATATGAATGTGACCTTAGAGAGGATCGGAGATATCGGGCTCGATGTCCAGAATACAGTATGGGGAAATATCAGTTACCAGATCAACCAGAGCGAGATCGGGCAGATCGTGCTCGCACATAACGTCGGACATAACGGAACCGGTGGAAATGTCAGTCTTGAAATGAATGGCACTACTTCAAACTACAGTGTGATCGGTATGAGAAAGGCTCCGTCGGGAGGAGCTACGATCAATGGAGATGTGGATTTTAAGATTACCGGAAGCAACATCGGCATGATCTGGGGCTACACCAGTTACACGGAAGAAGCATCAGACCGCAGTGATCCGGATGTGAAGAATGTGGTGAAGGGAAAATCGACGGTAACGCTGACTGATACGGTGATCTATAATATGTCTGACCGTTCGTACGATGCCGATTGTTCCTATGATATTTCAAAGACCGCAGTGGCATATCTTAACAATGTGACCGTAACTTCAGGCGGATATGACAGCCCGATCTGCAGTAATGAGGTTCATCTGACGGGACCGTTAATGGGAGGGGTAGCGTGTAATCATCTGATCTTTGAAAACGGTGGACGCCTGATCGGAGATGCACTGATCTTAGACCAGTTGAGTGGAAGCGGAGAATTTTGTCCGGCAGCTGACAATGAGGAGTTCTATAAGGGCGACCATATGGGATTTGCTGATGGGGCAACGATCGATGATGGAGTTACGATCAGGGTGATTCCGGTAAAACAGGCATCCGATGGAAGCTATGTGGCTTATAAAAAAGGGGAACAGCTTACAAAAGAGATCGGGATCCTGTTTTCTACGAAACAGCAGTTGGATGACTATTCCAGCTATTTTACCTGTGATTACAATACACTTGACATTGCCTCAAGGGCTTGCGAAAGTGGTTATTCGGAACTGCGGGTAAAAAACAGTGTGCCGTGCACCAGTTCCACCCATAAATGGGCGAAGGCAGCAGAAAGCGGATGGCTGAGCGTGGAAGAGTATGCAAAGAAACATGATGTACCGGCAACCTGTACGGAGACCGGACTGGAGACCTGGTACTGCACCGCATGTCTTGCGTATGATACCTCAATGCACGAGACACCGGCACGCGGTCATCAGTATTGGGTGAGCAGCGTTGTGGAGCCGACCACTTCAAGCGGTGGTTATACGGTATATTCCTGCACGCGTTGTGACGCATCTTATCAGGCAGATTTTACCGACCCATTACCGGAGGATACTGCAGGAAATGGCACCAATACCCCATCCAATGGAACAACAGGGAATACGGATACCTCGGATGGAAGTACCTCAGATAACGGTAATGCGAATACCACAGGTGGCAGCGATACAGGTACCTCGGATGGAAACACAGTCGTTTCCGTTGGAAACTTAAAGATCAGTGTGGCATCTTCCGTTGCCTATACCGGTAAAGCAGTAAAGCCGGCAGTAACGGTAAGAAATGGCAATAAAGTTTTAAAGAACGGTACAGATTACAAAGTATCTTATAAAAACAACAAAAAGATCGGAACGGCATCCGTTGTTGTGACCGGAATGGGAAGCTATAACGGAAGCGCGAAACTGAGCTTTAAGATCGTGCCAAAGAAAGCGGTACTTTCTGCGGTACAGTCGAAAAAGGCAAAAACAGTATCGGTAAAATGGAAACGCGATAATACGGTGACCGGTTATGTGATCCAGTATTCTACCGATAAGAATTTTAAGAAAAATGTAAAGAAAGTAACCATTGGGAAAAACAAGACGGCATCCACAACGATCAAAAAATTAAGATCGAAAAAGACTTATTATGTCAGAGTGGCATCGTATAAGAAAGTCGGTGGAAAAACATATACCGGAAAATATTCCAATGTGAAAAAGATCAAAGTAAAATAGAAGGAAACAAAAGATGCCAGTAGGAGTTATCATTAACGCATTATCCGTTGTGGTCGGCGGAATTTTAGGAACAGTAGCAGGACATAAACTCAGTCCGAAATTTAAAGCAGATCTTACCATGATCTTTGGGTTGTGTTCGATGGGAATGGGGATCAGTACGATCGCCAATATGGAGAACATGCCGGCAGTCATTTTTTCCATGGTCATTGGAACCGGGATCGGACTTGCGATCCACCTGGGCGATAAGATCAATACGGCGGCAGGCGGAATGCAGCGTTTCATTGGCAGATTTGTAAAAAACAACAATACCTCACTGTCGGAAGAAGAATTTATGAATACGCTGGTTACGATTATCGTACTGTTTTGTGCCAGCGGAACCGGAATCTACGGTTCGATCGTAGCGGGAATGAGTGGGGACAATTCCGTCCTCATCTCAAAATCTATTCTGGATCTGTTTACGGCGGCGATCTTCGCCTGCAATCTGGGACTGGTTGTTTCCCTGATCGCAATACCGCAGTTTATCATCTTTGTGATCTTATTCTATGGAGCAGTGGTCATCTTCCCGCTGACCACACCTGCGATGATCAATGATTTTAAAGCATGCGGCGGATTTCTGATCTTTGCGACCGGCTTTCGTATGGTCAAGATCAAAAATTTCCCGATCGCAGATATGATACCGGCAATGATCTTAGTCATGCCGCTGTCGTATATCTGGACAAACTATATTATGCCTTTGGTCTAAGAGAGGTCAGGCATCAAACAGGTGGAAAAATGCACCGCCTTTTCCATCAAATACATTGATGCCTTCTGCATCGGTGCTCCGGTTCGCAAAGGCAGGGAACAGAAAGCCAGCCTGTGGCGTTCCCATCTCATAATCGCCGACGAGCGGACTGATGGAGCAGATAAGGAAACGGTAGACTTCCTCGGATTCCCACTGGTTTTCCTTGTCACTGCCTTTGACCGGAACGTCATAATTACCGTAAAAGACATAGATTCCATAGGGATAACCGGGCTGATAGTGTTCTCCGATGTACTCATACAGGTTGTAGAGGAGTGCATCGTTTTTCAGTTCACATTCCCGGAGTGCCATAAGGAGCTGCCACATGCCATCACGGACACCAGGCTGTGGCTTGATCCTGAAATTTTTAAGCTGTTCGTTTGGTTTTGCAAATGGAACAGCTTTTGCTATTTTTATCGTTCTTTCCTGATCGGCACGGGACAGTTTCAGAAAATGCGTGTGAAATGTGCCATCAATAAATCCTTCCTCATCCATATAGGCTCCGGCGATCCGGCTGAAGCAGTTTCTTGCTACCGTCATGCGGCGGGTCAGTTCTAACATATCTTCTCTGTCGATGTTCATTCTATTCGTTCTCCTCGTCATTAAAAGATCAAAGCGAATCCGGAGATGATCAGCAGGAGGATCACCAGCCGTTTGATCAGTTTTTCATTTAAAATATTCCCTGCAAACATGCCACCGAAAAGTCCGATGAGCATAAATGGTGCAAGGATCAGAGCTTTCTTTAAGATGGCGAGATGCAGGATGCCCGTGCACGCATACAAGACGATGCGGAAGGTATTTTCTACCAGGAAAACAACACAGATATTCGCCTTGAACGAGTGAGTGTTGTCGGTTATCCGGCTAAGGTAGGCACCGAGCAGGGCACCAACGCCATACAGACCGCAGAGCAGACCGGAGAGGATGCCGACAAGGATCAGCACCAGTGTGGACTGCTTCATCTGTTTGGGATGAAATTCGCGCAGCAGCATTTCGATTCCGAGCAGGATAATGATGAAACCGAAGATCGTTTTTACAATGCCGGTATCAACATTTTTTAAAACGAATACGCCGGGAATACTTCCTAAAATGACAAGGACGGCAAGTGGAAGGCACATCCGCCAGCTGATCTGTTTCCGTTCCTTTAAAGCAAGGATCAGGTTGGTGGGGTAGCCTAATACCAGTTCCACCGGGGAAATGTTGATGTTGTTTGCGCCAAAACTTAAGATGGACGTAAACACCAGCGTATTTGCAAAGCCGCACAGACCTTTGATGAAAAAGGCGCATAAGGTAGCGATGATCCATAAATACATGCGATTATACCTCCGGGACAGAATGAAGATGCTCGTAACTGTTACGGTATTGTTCCGGGATCTCCGAGAGTGTCATGGACTGCGGAACCTTTACAGTACCGGCTTTTTTTGCGGTCTCATAGTACCAGCATTTATAATCGAGGACATCCATTGTGCGTTGTAAGGCTTCCATCTGTTCCTCTAATGCCTGTCTCTGCCGTTTGAAAAGTGCAAGACGTGCATCGATCGTTTCATCCCCCTGCAGGGCAAGAGAAATGTATTCGCGGATATCCTTGATGGACATGCCGGCTTTTTTCAGACATTCAATGATCTGGAGCCATTCAAAATCTTTCTCCTGAAACATGCGGATGCCGCCGGAAGAACGTTCCACAAAAGGAAGCAGTCCCTCTTTGTCATAATAGCGGAGCGTGGAGCTTGGAATGTCAAGCCGTTTTGCCATTTCACCAACTGTGTATACCATAAAAATCCCCCTTGAAATATGTAACTTAAAGTAAGGTTTCACTGATGAAAGAAACATCAAGTTTAAAAAAGTATAGAACAGATAACAGGGCGAAGTCAAACTTATTTTAAGAAAGAGGGAAAAAGTGTGATTCACAGGAACCAAAAGTTGTGCTATAATTGCGAGATGAAAAATCACAAGGGATGGAGCAGATTGAATGAGTACAGCAGCAAAAAGTAAAAAATATGAGATAGATATGTGCAATGGCACGATCATGGATAAGCTGATCTCGTTTTCCCTTCCACTTATGTTATCCGGCATTTTACAGCTCATGTTCAATGCCGTTGATATTATCGTGGTAGGACGGTTCAGCGGGAGCAGTGCGCTTGCAGCGGTCGGATCGACGACAGCACTGATCAATGTATTTACAAATTTATTTATTGGAATATCACTGGGAGCCAATGTCTTAGCCGCGCGGTTTTATGCGGCGGGAAGAGAAAAAGAGATGTCGGAGACCGTGCACACGGCGATCACACTTGCGCTGATCAGCGGGATCGTCATGGCGTTTGTGGGGCTGTTCTTTTCAAGACTGGCACTGGAATGGATGGACACACCATCCGATGTCATCGATCAGTCGGCATTATATATGAAGATCTATTTTATCGGAATGCCGTTTTTCATGCTCTATAATTATGGGGCGGCAATTTTAAGAGCGGTGGGCGATACCAAGCGGCCTTTGTTTTTCTTAATGATCTCCGGTGCGATCAATGCGCTGTTAAATTTATTGCTGGTTATTGTATTTCACCTTGGCGTGGCAGGCGTTGCCATTGCGACCGTCATCTCACAGCTGATCTCCTGCTTTCTGGTGCTGCGCTGTCTCTGCAGATCGGAGAGCAGTTACAGGCTTCAGTTTTCCAAACTGATGATCCGTGGGATTTATTTAAAACAGATCCTTCAGGTAGGGCTTCCGGCAGGCATCCAGAGTACGGTCATCAATTTTTCCAATGTATTGCTGCAGTCATCGGTCAACTCATTCGGATCGATCGCAATGGCGGGCTATACTGCGGCAAACAATATATTTGGATTTTTATATGTATCGGTCAACTCGATCACACAGGCATGTATGAGTTTTACCAGCCAGAATTATGGTGTGGGCAGACATAAGCGTATGGATCGTGTGCTGTTAGACTGTCTGATCTTATCGGTCGTGGTTTCCGGTGTGCTTGGCGGCAGTGCCTATCTGTTTGGACCACAGCTTTTGACCATCTATACGAAAGATCCGCAGGTAATTGCATGTGGCGTGGAGATCCTTTTATATACGACCGTGACATATTTCCTCTGCGGTATCATGGATCTGTTTCCGGGGGCACTCCGCGGAATGGGACATTCGGCAGTGCCGATGATCTTATCCGTGATCGGAACCGTCGGAATGAGAGTTTTCTGGATCTACCTTATTTTCCCGGCGCACCGTTCATTATCCATTTTATTTATTTCCTATCCGGCATCCTGGATCTTTACGATCATCATGCAGGTCATCTGCTTCTTTCTGGTACGAAAAAAGGTACACAGAGAGCATGGATGGGATTAGCCTCGTATTAAAATAAGAACAAAGCGAAAAAAGAGCAGAAATAACCCCCCGGTAGGGTTGTGCAGCTCTTTTTTTGTTGCTAAACTAATGAGAAATAACCTGACGAAAGTGAAAGAAATGAGGAGAAACAGATGAAACGATATATGGGCAGACGTGTTTTACAGTTGCTTCCGATCCTGCTTGGGATCACACTGCTGTCCTTTCTTCTTGTCCATGTTGGAAATACAGATGTGATCGATGTCATGGAAAGCAACCGGGGAGCTGCCATGTCAGAAGAGCAAAAAGAGACACTCAGGGAACAATTGGGGCTGAACCTTCCGTTAGCTGAACAGTATCTGCTCTGGTTAAAAGGAGTTGTAACCGGGGATATGGGAACTTCCTATGTTTCAGGAAAACCGGTGGCAGAGACTTTCTTGTCAAAGCTGCCTGCGACGTTTGAACTGATGATAACAGCATTGGTCTTTACAGTCGTTATTTCCATTCCGCTTGGGATTTTGGCTGCAGTGCACAAGAACCGGTTTGTGGATTACCTGATCCGTGCACTTGGATTTATCGGAAATTCGATGCCGGGCTTTGTGGTGGCACTGCTGTTACTGTATGTGTTTGCATTGAAACTGGGCTGGTTTCCGGTCATGGGAAATGGAGAAGGCGCAAAGAGCGTGATCTTACCGGCACTGACACTGACGGCTGCCATGGCATCGAAATATACCAGGCAGGTGCGGGCGACGGTCTTAGAGGAAATGAACAAGCCCTATGTGATAGGGGCGCGTGCAAGAGGAATCCGAGAACGCCGTATTCTTTATGTCAGCATCTTAAAGACAGCAATGCTTACAATCCTGACATTGTTGGCACTCTCCATCGGTTCCCTGCTTGGCGGGACCGCGATCGTGGAGACGATCTTTATGTGGGATGGCGTTGGAAAGATGGCAGTGGATGCTGTGACGATGCGCGATTACCCGATGATACAGGCGTATGTCATCTGGATGGCAGTTATCTATGTCGGGATCAATCTGGTCACGGATCTTTTGTATCATGTATTAGATCCCCGCATCCGACTGGGAAGGGAGGATATGAGGGCATGAAAAAGAAACCGGATCATACAAAAAGGAGAGTCATCCTGTTTGGAACGCTGGTATTGCTTCTTATTCTTGTGGCTGCCTTTTCCGATTGGATCGTACCGCATGACCCGTATGTACAGGATCTGGGCAATGCCCTTATGCCACCGTCCGCAGAGCACTGGTTTGGAACAGACCGCTATGGCAGGGATCTGTGGTCGAGAGTGCTCGTGGGCGCAAAGACTTCCATTTTTTCCTCACTGACCGTGGTTGCCATCATTACCGTGACAGGGACACTGGCAGGAACGATCTGCGGGTATGCAGGCGGGCGCATGGATGCCGTATTGATGCGGATCTCCGATGTGTTTTTGGCATTTCCAGGTATCGTATTTGCGATCGCTGTTGCAAGTGTCCTGCCCGGCGGAGTGAGCAGTGCGGTGATTGCACTTTCGGTCGTGTCCTGGCCGAAATATGCGCGGATCGCAAGAAGCCAGGTGTTGGCGATCCGGGATATGCCGTTTCTTGCGGCAGCAAAGCTTTCCGGTTCGAATCCGGCACAGATCATCGTGCGGCATGTACTGCCGAATATCGCAGGACAGATGATCGTCACGGCAGTGCTTGACATCGGAACGATGATGATGGAGATCGCAGGGCTTTCCTTTCTCGGACTGGGTGCCACTCCGCCGATCGCCGAGTGGGGCGCAATGATGAGCAACGGAAGGAGCATGCTCCAGATCGCACCATGGGTGGTGGCGGCACCGGGAGTGGCGATCTTTCTTTCGGTCATGGTATTTAACCTGTTCGGGGATGCGGTGCGGGATGCGTTAGAACCCGGTCGATAAGGGAAAAGC
>JBNMKU010000083.1:0-8942 GCA_050874505.1 Roseburia sp.
AGCTTGCACTTCTCATCCAGAATCTTTCTCCCCAAAAAAGAGTTAATATTGCAGCGATTCTCTCTACGCTTGTACCATTTCTAAAATAATTTTCTTTTTTTCTGGAATCAAAAAACAGATTTCCCGATTCTCGGAAAACCTGTTTTTCTGTTACTTTATTCTTTTTCAATATTCTTTTCCACAACTTTTACATTATTTTCGCCCAAAAAATTAGTTAAATTGTTCACAATCTCCGAATTTACCCGAATTGTGTGATTTTTCCCTAATTTTTTCATAGCTCGCGGGGAGGCAATATAAATAACGATCTCATCATTTCCATCGGATTCCCGAAGCATCGTATACAGGGTCTGCTCTTTTGCGGCAAAGTCCTCTTTTGTGGCAAATTGCAGCCAGAGTTCCTTTTTTGTATCATCAAAGGAAACGATGCTCTCACAGATCAGTTTGCCGTTCTTGTCCTCCTCGACATTGACATGACCGCTTATAAATACTTTTTCATCCTCATTCAGATAAGTGTGATATTTCTCGTAATCCCTTGGAAATACGATCACTTCCACCGTTCCAAACAAATCCTCGATCGTTAAGAATGCCATCGTCTTGTTGTTCTTGGTGTACTTGATCGTCTTCTCTGTGATCATTCCACCGACGGTTACTTTCTGGTTGTCCTTGACCTTGGTCTCTCCGGTTTCTTCATCCAGCATGAAATCCGTGGTAACTGCACTGATATTGCGTTTCCACTTCTCTTCGTATTCCTCGAGCGGATGACCGCTGACGTAGATACCGAGCACTTCTTTTTCAAAGCCCAGTTTGACTTCCTTTTCGTACTCGTCCAGTTTCGGAAGCTGTACCTGATAGGATGATTTTTCCTCTGCGGATGCAAAATCAAACAGAGACATCTGCCCCGCCATTGTATTTTTCTTTTCCTGGCTCAGCCGGTCCATCAGAGTCGAATAGACCACCATCATCTGCTGGCGGTTTCCGTCCAGCCCGTCGCAGGCACCTGATTTGATCAGGTTTTCGACGGCACGCTTGTTGACCTCACGCCCTGCCACACGCTCCAAAAAGCTCTGCAGGGTCGTATATCTGCCATTTGCTTTCCGCTCTTCCACGATCTGGTTGATGACCGGTCTTCCGATATTTTTGATCGCATACATGCCGTAACGGATGCCCTCTTTGGTCGCGCTGAAAGTGCCCTCTCCGTCGTTGATATCCGGTGGCAGTACTTTGATGCCCATCTGACGGCAGGTATATATATACTCCGATACCTTTCTCGTATTATCCAGGACTGACGTCATAAGTGCCGCCATAAATTCAACCGGATAATAATATTTTAAGTAAGCTGTCTGGTATGCAACCACGGCATAAGCTGCCGCATGCGATTTGTTGAATGCGTATTTCGCAAAGTCGACCATCGAATCATAGATCTCATTTGCTGCCTTTTCACTGATGCCGTTATGGATACATCCCCTGATGCCAAGCTCTTCATTTCCATAAACGAAGTTCTGCCGCTCCGCATCGATGACATACTGCTTTTTCTTACTCATCGCACGCCGGATGTTATCTGCCTGTCCCATCGTATAGCCCGCTAAGTTCTGTACGATCTGCATAACCTGCTCCTGATAAACGATACAGCCATAAGTCGGCTCCAAGATCGGCTCAAGTTCCGGGCAGACATAGGAAATGCTCTCCGGCTCATTTTTTCCCTTGATATATTTCGGGATAAAATCCATTGGGCCCGGACGGTAGAGTGAGATACCGGCAATGATATCCTCAAGGTTCTGCGGTTTTAACTCTTTCATGAAGTTTTTCATGCCCGCACTTTCTAACTGGAAAATACCCTCGCACTTTCCGGTTCCGATGGAGTCGAGCACTTTCTTGTCATCATAATCGATCAGTACCGCATCTTTGTCTTTGTTGCCAATATAATCAATGTGATCCACATCAATGCGGACACCGTAATTTTTCTCGATCAGGTCTGTCGCATCCTTGATCACGGTCAGCGTTCGAAGTCCTAAGAAGTCCATCTTTAACAGACCAAGTTCCTCGATCGTTGTCATCACGAACTGGGTCGTGATTGTTCCATCCGAACCGCGCGACAGTGGCACATATTCATCCATTGCCTTCTGTGAGATTACGACACCGGCTGCATGCATCGAGGTATGGCGCGGCAATCCCTCTAACCGTTTTGACATATCGATCAGGGTATGGATCGTCTCGTCCGACTCGTACATGCTGCGCAGCTCCGGGTTCATCTGCAATGCCTTATCGATCGTGATGTTTAATTCGTTCGGAATGTTTTTCGCGATCGTATCACAGAGGCTGTACGGCAGATCCATTACCCGTCCCACATCCCGGATCACACCTCGCGCCGCTAAGGTACCGAATGTCACGATCTGGGTCACACAGTCCTTGCCGTATTTCTCCACAACATAATCGATAACCTCTCCACGTCTCTCGTAGCAGAAATCGATATCGATATCCGGCATGGTAACACGCTCCGGATTTAAGAAACGCTCAAACAGCAGGCTGTAACGGATCGGGTCAATATTGGTGATACCGGTCGTATAGGAAACCAGGCTTCCCGCCGCACTGCCTCGTCCCGGTCCGACCGGGATCCCGTGTGTCCTTGCAAAGTTGATGAAATCCCACACGATCAGAAAGTAATCGACATAGCCCATTTTCTGGATGACCGAAAGCTCATAGTCAAGCTGTGGCAGGATCTCCTGATGATTGGCCGGATAACGCTCGATCAGTCCCTCATGGCAGAGCTTATTTAAGTATGTCCAGGAATCGTAGCCCTCCGGCACATCAAAATGTGGCAGTTTTGTCACTCCAAATTCGATCTCGACCTGACAGCGGTCTGCGATCTTTTGCGTGTTATCGATCGCCTGCGCCGCATACGGAAACAATGCCCGCATTTCCGCTTCGGATTTCACATAATATTGTCCGCCCTCATAACGCATGCGGTTTTCATCCGAAAGTTTTTTCCCTGTCTGCAGACAGAGTAAAATGTCATGCGGTTCTGCATCCTCGGCATTGGTATAATGTACGTCGTTTGTTGCTACCAGTTCAATGCCAGTCTCCCTGCTCATCCGAATGAGTCCGGTGTTGACCGTCTTCTGATCCGGAATGCCGTGATCCTGTAACTCCAAAAAGAAGTTTCCCTTGCCAAATACCCTCTCATAGCGCAGGGCAACCTCTTTTGCCTCCTCGTAGAGTCCACGCACCAGATAACGCTGCACCTCTCCTGCCAGACAGGCACTGAGTGCGATCAGCCCCTCATGGTACTGCTCCAATACTTCCATATCCACACGCGGTTTATAGTAATATCCTTCTACAAATCCCTTGGAAACCACTTTCATCAGGTTCTGATACCCCTGGTTATTTTCTGCCAGAAGCACCAGATGATAGTACCGGTCATCCCCGTGAGACATTTCTCTGTCAAACCGGGAGCCCGGTGCCACATAGACCTCGCATCCCAACACCGGGTGGATGCCGGCCGCCTTTGCCGCCTTGTAAAAATCGATCACTCCATACATGACACCATGGTCTGTGATCGCGGCTGCCGTCATGCCAAGCTCTTTTACCCGTGCTACATATTCTTTTATCTTATTCGAACCGTCTAACAGACTGTATTCTGTATGGACGTGTAAATGTGTAAATGACATTGAAATCTCCCTGTTTCCATTTTGCTAACCCCCATTATAGCATGAACTGCACAAACCGGTAAAGCGGCATTTGATTCCTGGTTTTATTTGTGCTAACATACTGTTGCAATTTTGATTCTTTACATATAGAAAGGTTTGGTTTTAACATGATAGAAAAAAACGGATTGGTTGTCGAGGGCGGCGGCATGAAATGTGCCTACAGTGCCGGTATTCTGGACCGTTTTTTAGATGACCATATTAATTTTGATTACTGCATCGGGGTTTCTGCCGGAGCGGCAAATACCCTGTCCTATCTCGCCGGACAGCGCGGACGTAATCTGCGTTTTTATACCGAACATCTGGATGACCCGCGTTATCTCAGCATTCACAGCCTGATCCGCACCGGAAATCTCTTCGGACTGCAATATATTTACGGCACACTCACCAATTCCGACGGTGCCGACCCGATCGATTATCCGGCGATCATGCGCAATCCTTCGGAATTTTATATGCCTGCAACCGATGCAAAGACCGGACGCGCCATCTATTTTACCAAATATGACATCATCCGGGATGATTACCGCACGGTCATGGCGACCTGCGCGCTTCCCGGTTTCTGCCGTCCGGTCGAGATCAACGGACATTTTTACTACGATGGCGGTGTTGCCGATTCCATCCCGGTTTCCCATGCCCTTTCGCATGGCTGCAAAAAACTGGTGGTCATTCTCTCTAATCCACGCGATTTTGTGAAACAGCCGGAGGCACACCGCCCTATTTATAAACGTATGCTCCGCAAATATCCAAACACGATTGACAGCATCGACCACCGCCATATCAATTATCAGCATTCGATCGATCTGGCAAATCAACTGGAAAAAGACGGAACTGCTTTTATCTTTGCGCCAAGCCGTCATGTCCCTTTGAGCACCTTTTCCAAGGATGCCGCACTCGAACAGGAACTTTACGACCTGGGCGTTGCCGATTACAATGCGCGCTCTGCGGCACTTAAGCAGTTTCTTTCCATGGAGGAAGAGAAGGAGACATTATGACAAAAGACCTTACAACAGGAAAGATCATGCCGATCCTGATAAAATTTACGATCCCACTGGTATTGGGCAATCTGTTCCAGCTTACCTACAATGCCGCGGACAGTATCATTGTCGGACATTTTGTCGGAAAAGAGGCTCTTGCAGCGGTCGGCATCTGCAATCCGATCACGACATTAATGATCTTATTTTTAAATGGTCTGTGTATGGGCGCGGGTGTTTTAATGGGCATCCAGTATGGTGCCAAAGATTATGACACCCTGCACCGGCAGATCAGCACAACGATGCTCTCCGGTGTTGTGTTTTCTCTTATTTTAAGTACCGTCTGCATTATTTTTTCGACTCCGATCTTAAAATTAATGCAAGTGGATGCTTCAATCCTTGCAATGACAAGAGAATACCTGCACATTATTTTTACCGGACTCGTTTTCACTTTTTTATATAACTTTTTTTCCGCCACCCTGCGTGCTCTGGGCGACAGCAGTTCCCCTCTGTATTTTCTGATGGTAAGTGCCATCTTAAATATTTTAGGAGATCTGTTTTTTGTTGTCGTCTTAAAGGCAGGATGCAACGGCTGTGGTATCTCGACGGTCATCAGCGAAGCTCTCTGCTGCCTGTTCTGCATCGTATATATTCAAAAAAAGGTACCGCTTTTATGCCTTGGAAAAAAATGGATCGTATTCGACCACGCGCTTTTGATCCGCACGATTGCCTACGGTTTTACCTCTGCCATGCAGCAGGCGACCGTTTCTCTTGGAAAACTGGGAATACAGGCGATCGTCAATACCATGGGTGTCTCTGTCTCTGCCGCTTTTGCCATCGTCAACCGGATCGATGACTTTGCATACACGCCGGAGCAGAACATTGCCCATGCCATGACGTCTTTGATGGCTCAGAATAAAGGAGCCGGAAAAATACGCCGCATGAAAGAAGGCTTTCGCTGCGGCGTACTCTTAGAACTGATTTATGGTTGTTTTATTTTGATCATCTGCTTTGTCTTTGCAAGACCGCTGATGCTTTTATTCATTAAAGATGAAGAAGTTATTTCACATGGTGTGACCTACCTCCATCTGATCTCTGTCATGTATCTGCTGCCAGCCCTCACCAATGGCATCCAGGGATATTTCCGTGGGATCGGTGATCTCAAGATCACGCTGCTCAGCAGCTTTGTCAATATGGCTGTCCGTGTCATCTGTGCCGTGCCGCTTGTATTTACGCTGCACTTAGGGATCGAGGCACTCCCGTATTCCTACCTCGCCGGCTGGATCGCCATGCTTCTTGTGGAAGTGCCTCTGCTTGTAAGATCCATGCGTTCCCGGTGACACATTACTTCACACGGGCGGTCAGCTTGTCGCCTTCGGTATCGATTAAGATCGTATCGCCCTCTCTTACCTCATCGGCAAGGATCAGTTTTGCTGATAATGTTTCTACGTGTTTCTGTAAAAATCGTTTCAATGGTCTCGCACCATAGACCGGATCATAACCGTGGTCTACGATGAACTGCTTTGCAGCTTCGGTCAGTTCCACGGTGATCTCACGGTCGGAAAGACGTTTGTTCAAGTCGTCTATGAGAAGTCGGATGATATTTCCGATGTTGTCTTTTGTCAGCGGCTTAAACATGATGATCTCATCCAGTCTGTTCAAAAATTCAGGACGGAAATGTCCTCTCAATTCTCCCATGACTGCCTCTTCACATGCCGGATTGATGTCTCCGTTGTCGTCAATGCCTTCCAACAGATGTGCAGAACCAAGGTTTGATGTCATTATGATGATCGTGTTTTTAAAGTCCACGGTTCTTCCCTGTGAGTCTGTGATCCGTCCATCATCGAGTACCTGTAACAGCACATTGAATACATCCGGATGTGCCTTTTCCACTTCATCGAAAAGAACAACGGAATACGGTTTTCTACGCACTGCCTCGGTCAGCTGGCCACCTTCATCATATCCTACATATCCTGGAGGCGCTCCGATCAGACGTGACACGGAATATTTCTCCATGTATTCACTCATATCAAGACGCACCATATTGGACTCATCATCAAAGAGGCTTGCCGCCAGTGCCTTTGCAAGCTCAGTCTTACCTACACCGGTTGGTCCTAAGAATAAGAAGGAACCGATCGGCTTTGTCGGGTCTTTGATGCCTGCTTTGGACCTTATGATCGCCTCTGTCACTTTCGTTACTCCCTCATCCTGTCCGATGACACGTTTGTGAAGTTCTTCATCCAGGTGCAGGGTCTTGTTCCGCTCGCTCTCCGTCAATTTGGCAACCGGTATACCCGTCCATCTGGAGATGATCCGTGCGATCTCTTCCTCGCTTACATTTTCGTGTACCAGTGACAGATCGCGTTTCTTGACTTCGCTCTCTTCGATCTCTAACTGTTTTTCCAGTTGTGGCAGTCTGCCATACTGCAGTTCTGCCGCCTTTTCCAGATCATAACTCTGCTGTGCACTCTTGATGTCATTTTTGACCGTTTCGATCTCTTCCCTGAGTTTCTGCACTTTTTCTACAGATTTCTTTTCGTTTTCCCACTGTGCCGTTTTGGTGTTGAACTCATCTCTTAATTCTGCCAGTTCTTTCTGCAGATCTGCAAGACGTTCCTGGCTGAGCCGGTCAGTCTCTTTCTTTAATGCCGTCTCTTCGATCTCCATCTGCATGACACGACGGTTCAATTCATCGAGTTCGGTCGGCATGGAGTCAAGTTCTGTCTTGATCAGGGCACATGCCTCATCGACCAGGTCGATCGCTTTATCCGGCAGGAAACGGTCGGAAATATAACGGTTCGATAAAACTGCTGCAGATACCAGTGCGGAGTCTGTGATCTTGACTCCGTGGAACACTTCGTAACGTTCCTTTAAGCCTCGCAGAATGGAGATCGTATCCTCTACGGTCGGCTCCTCTACCATAACTGGCTGGAAACGACGTTCCAGTGCAGCATCTTTTTCGATGTATTCTCTGTACTCATCCAGTGTCGTTGCTCCGATACAGTGCAGTTCACCACGCGCAAGCATTGGTTTTAACAGCTGTCCGGCATCCATTGCTCCATCTGTTTTTCCGGCTCCCACGATCGTATGCAGCTCATCGATAAACAGAATGATCTGTCCATCGGAACTCTTGATCTCATCAAGCACTGCTTTTAACCGCTCTTCAAATTCGCCACGGTATTTGGCTCCGGCGACCAGTGCTCCCATATCAAGGGCAAACAGCTTTTTATCCTTTAGGCCCTCCGGCACGTCACCTTTTACAATTCGCTGTGCCAGTCCCTCTACAACTGCAGTCTTACCTACACCAGGTTCTCCGATCAGCACCGGATTGTTTTTCGTTTTTCTGGACAGGATACGCACAACATTACGGATCTCATCATCTCGTCCGATGACCGGGTCGAGTTTCTGCTCTTTTGCACGCTCTACCATATCGTAGCCGTATTTCTCCAACGTGTCATACGTTGCCTCCGGGTTATCCGAGGTCACTCTCTGATTGCCTCTTACGGTGGAAAGTGCCTGTAAAAACCGCTCTCTGGTGATGCCGTACTCCTTGAAGATCTCCTTCATCGCCTTATTCGGATATTTTAACAGACATAAGAACAGATGCTCTACGGAAACGTATTCGTCTCCCATCTGTTTTGCCTCATCCTCTGCATGGATCAATACTTTATTGAGGTCCGCTCCTACATAGACCTGTCCACCGGACACCTTGACCCGTGCTGCCAGATGACGTTTTGCATTCTCAAGAAAATGTTCTTTCTGGATCTCCATTTTCTCGATCAATTTTAAGATCAATCCATCCTCCTGCTGCAATAAGGCAACAAGCAGATGCTCCTGTTCTATTTCCTGATTTCCATATTCGTAGGCTAGCTTTTCTGAATCATTAATGGCTTCCACTGATTTCTGTGTAAATTTCTGAATGTTCATATGCACACCTCCCTGTATGATAAAAAAGACCCTCCTACCCATCTATGGTTGGAACGTCTTTTTCTTCCGTTTCTTTGTTACAAGTATGTTATAGCACGAGTTGTTAGCACTGTCAAGAGGTGAGTGCTAATTTTTTATTTCTCCTAATTCTTAGTTTTCCAATTTGGTTTTCTCTTTGTTCCATTTTGAAGCAATACACCTTTCTCCTGTAAAGAAGCGAACATCCGAGAAACCGTTCTTTTTGACACCCCAATCTGTTCTGCATAATATGCCTGTGTTGCAGATGAATTTTTCTCTATTACCTGCAACAATTTTTCTATCTGTGTCTGTTCCTTATTAAGCG
>JBNMKU010000084.1:0-8689 GCA_050874505.1 Roseburia sp.
AAAGCGGTAAAAGAAGAAAAGCCGGATGCCTTTCTGATCGGCGAGATCTGGGAGGATTCAACGGTGTGGCTGCAGGGAGATCAGTTTGATTCGACAATGAATTATACATTTTCCTATATCTGCCGCGAATTTTTTGCCGAGCGTAAGATCTCCGTATCCTGTTTTGCTGAGAAGATCAGCCAGATGAACTTAAGATATCCGGAGCAGGTGAGCCTGGCGCAGATGAATTTTTTGGATACCCATGATGTACCGCGGTTTTTATCCTACTGTAAGGGAGAGGAGAAGCGGTATCGGCTTGCCGTCTTTTATATGATGATGGCAATGGGGATCCCGTCTGTTTTTTACGGAGATGAGTGTGGCATCCAGGGAGTGACCGAAGACGAATACAGAAGCAGCATGCCGTGGGAAAACAGACCGGGGCAGCTGCACGATTTTTACCGGAAATGGATCACAGTGCGAAGGGAAAGTACGGCACTAGGAAGAGGAAGCTACCAGACACTGGCGGCGATCGATGAACAGGAACTTTATGTATTTGAGAGAAGATCAGAAAAAGAACGGGTGCTTGTCGTGTTAAACGCAGGCGAGGAGAAAAGACAGATCGACTTAAGTCCCTATCTGGGGACCTCCCATGAGGGATGGGTGGATCTGGAGAGAAAGGAGACGATAATTGGCACAGTCATTTCCTGTGAGGGAATGCAGGGAATGGCATTCCAGAAAAAGGAGGAGCAAATATGAAGTTCAAAAAAATGTTACTGACATTGGCGGGGATCAGTTTGATGAGCGTACTTACAATGTTTCCATGGCAGGTAAAAGCGGCGGAAAATCTGGAAGGAGAAAGTGTGTACCAGATCATGGTCGACCGTTTTTATGATGGGGACAGTACGAACAATGCCACAGGGGAGGCGTTCCGCTATACCGAGAACTGCGAAGAGGATTTCCGCTACATGCACGGTGGAGACTGGGAAGGTGTGATACAGAAGATCCCTTACATCAAGGGTATGGGATATACGGCGATCTGGATCTCTCCGGTATCGGATCCACAGCTCTGGGGTGTTCCGGATCCGACCGGAAAGCAGTGGCCGACTGCCTACCATGGTTACAATGTCTATGACCCGGACCGTGCCAACCGGTATTTTGGATGTGAGGACGAGGAACAGAGCAAGGCAAAATTAAAAGAGCTGGTGGATGTCTGCCATGAGAACGGGATCAAGGTCATCCTTGATATTGTTCCAAATCATGTGGGAGACTATCTACAGGGAACCGGTTCAAATGCACATTATCTGACCCTGACCGATGCGTTAAAGGCTGGCAGCCAGGTACAGCCGGTTGCACCGTACAACAATGTGAACTGGTATCACAATCTTGGCGATATTGATTTTTCAGTTGAACATCCGCACAGTGCAGAGACGACAGCAATGTTAGAAAGCCACGATCTGGGAGGGCTGGATGACATTGATTTTGACAATCCTGACGCGAAAGCAGCGGTGTTTGATTCCATTAAGAACTGGTTTGACGTGACAGGTGCCGATGCAGCGCGTGTGGATGCCGCCAAATGTATGAGCCCGCAGACCATCCATGAATTACAGGAATACATCGGAGTTCCGACATTTGGAGAAAATTTTGACATGTGCGTGGATTTTGTCGCAGACTGGGTTGGAGATGACGCGGAAGACGGTATGTTAGACTTCCCGCTGTTTCAGGCGATCGTTAATGACTTTGCCTATGGGCAGAATTTTGACAACACGGATGAGATCTCGCTGAAAAAGATCTTTGATCAGGACGGGCTTTATGGCGACCATGTCAATCAGATGGTAACCTTTATTGACAACCATGACAGAAACAGATTTCTTACCGAAGCGGGCGGAAATGTGGCAAAAATGCAGAATGCCCTGACCTTTATCCATACCTGCCGCGGCATTCCGGTTGTATTCCAGGGAACGGAGCAGAACCGTGGAAATGCCAATGGACAGGCTATCAGCGGCATTGCAGATACATACAACCGCTGGTGTATGCAGACGAAGGATGCAAACGGCAACGTGACCGCGGACTATTTCAATACCAATACGGATACATATCAGCTGATCGCTTCTTTAAACGAACTGCGGCAGGAGTACACGGCACTTCGGGAAGGAACCCAGCGTGAGATGTGGTCGTCGCCTCATTTCTATGCGTTCTCCAGAAGAATGGATGCCGGCGAAAAAGTGGGCGAGGAAGTGATCTGTGCGTTTAACAATTCGTCCGATTCGCTTACCGTGAATATGCAGATCCGCGCAGAGAGCAGCATCACACCGGGAACGGTACTGGTCAATGTTTTTGATGAAAATGACAAAGTAGTCGTATCTTCGGACGGCAGAGTCCGTGTGACCGTTGGCGGAAATGCCAATAAGATCTATGTGGTGGACGAAAACAGTGACCCGGAGGAGTATGTTACCGTGACCTTTACGGTAAATAATGCAACGACAAACTGGGGACAGAACGTCTACATCGTAGGAAACTGTGATGAACTGGGCAACTGGGATCCCACAAAAGCAGTCGGACCGGGAAGCTGCCCGAACTATCCGACCTGGATCGTAAATGCAGCCTTAAAGGCAGGAAGTGAGATCGAGTTTAAAGCGATCAAAAAAGATGAAAGCGGAAATGTCGTATGGGAGAGTGGAAGCAACCATACCTATTCCGTTCCGGATGCAGAGACCGCAGGCTGTAATATAAACTGGCAGTAAAAAATAAGTTGTAAGAAGGATGGGTGTAATGTGTAAATGTAAAAGTTTATGCGTTACACCTGTTTTTTGTGATGAAAGTGGGTGTGAAAAAGAAATTGATGATTTCAAAAAGAAAGTTCGACTTGTCGAAGCAATCATTCATAATTTTGTTGAGAAAATAGCACATTTATGATAAAATTGGAACAATGAGGATTCGTATAAGTAAAACATACGAGAAAAGCTATATAGATGGTAATTAAGAAAACAAAGAGGTAGTGTATATGTCAGTATCGTATAACGGATTGTGGAAGCTATTGATTGACAAAAATATGAAGAAAGTAGATTTGATTAATAATCTTGGAATAAGCAGCAGTACGATAGCAAAGATGACAAAGGGTGAAAAAGTCTCTATGAATATTCTGGAGAAAATCTGCGATGAATTAGACTGTGATTTTGGTGACATTATCCACTATGAAAAGTAAGGATGGTGGGGGAAATTTCAGGGCGTGGAAGTGGCACAGGAGAGGAAGAACGCAATAAAAGTTGATTTATTGGCAAGAATATAGAGTGAAAGGATGAGGTGGCAGGTCGTTGAAGCTTAAGAATATTAGAATAACAAATTATAGATGCTTCAAAGAGGCAGATATTGATTTTGATGATCATATAACATTGATTGTCGGAAAGAATGGAGCAGGAAAGACAGCAATATT
This sequence comes from Roseburia sp., assembly GCA_050874505.1. GTDB lineage: Bacteria > Bacillota > Clostridia > Lachnospirales > Lachnospiraceae > Roseburia. Next base: position 3,410 of record JBNMKU010000084.1, read on the forward strand.
GGATGCAGTGGCAGTTGCTGTCAGTACATTTTTGCTTGGAATTGATGGTGGAGTAAGCAGGAGTATCTCGAAAGATGATGCAAGATATGAATTTCATAATCTTGATGGTACGATTGATCCGCAACATCAGTTTCCTGTAAGCATTGAAAGCATAGGGGATTGTTTAGATCAGCAGGCTGTGCAGTGGGTACGATCTCTAAATTCTGAGAACGGAAATACTACAATTAAAGAAGCAAGAGAACTAACCAATATATCTAAGAAAGCACAGAATAGAATTATGATAGGAGATAAGTCATTAATTCTTCCATTGATATCCTATTATGGTACAGGACGTTTGTATGCACAGAAGAAGGAAAAGAAAAATATAAAATCATTAACGGAATTTAAACGTCAGGTTGGTTATGTAGATTGTATGGCGGCTGAGTCTAATGAAAAGTTGATGCTTAATTGGTTTCAGATTCAGACATTAAAAAGCCTTCAGGAGCAGCAGAGAACAGGTGTGATAGAGAAGCCTTTATTGTTGAAGACTGTAGAAACAGCTATTTGCAAATGTTTTGAGAGAATTAGTGGTTCAAAAAATGCCAGCATTATATTCGACCTTGATACACATAGATTGGTTTTGAATTTTGAAACCACAGATGGTGGTTCACAAAAATTTGCAATGGACGAAATGAGTGATGGATATAAAAATACACTCAGTATGATTGGAGATATCGCATATCGCATGGCTGTATTAAATCCTATGCTTGGAGATAAAGTATTGGAAGAAACTCCTGGGGTTATCATGATTGATGAGATAGATTTGCATTTGCATCCACAGTGGCAGCAGACTATTATAAACGATTTAAACACTATTTTTCCAAAGATACAATTTGTTGTCAGCTCACATGCACCGGCAGTGATTAATTCAGTTTCCAAAGAACGGATCCGAATTCTGGATCATGGAGAAATCTATATGCCGGCAGCACAGACATATGGAAGAGATGCGAATTCTATACTAAGAGAAGTAATGAAGGTGTCGGAGCGTCCAACGGATATAACAGAACGCCTCATGGCATTTTATGCATGCATGGATGATAAGAAATATGTGGAGGCTGATAAAATTTTATCTGGAATTGAGCATGTTGTTGGAACGACTGATCCAGATATTGCAGCAGCGAGAACATCACTTGAGTTAGAAAAGATACTGGGAGAATAGCATATGATTGTTGTAAAAAGAGGAAAAGAACCCAATAGTCTATTACAATTTCGCAAGCAGTATCCTGATGCGGATTATGAGACGGACATGCCTACGAATGTTCTTAAGGATATCAGAGAACAGATGTGGGAGGAACAAAAGCACCTGTGCGCATATTGTATGCGAAAAATTGACAATCCAAGTGTTGTGAGAATAGAACATTGCAGACCTAGACATCCACACGATGAAGTGGAGCACGATAAAAAAACAACGTTGGATTTTAAATGGATGCTGGGGGTTTGCTATGGAAATAGTCTGGTAAAAGGTGTAAAGCCAGAGGATAAGACCTGTGATGCTCATAGAGGAAATGAAGAGCTTGCCATAAATCCGTTTGATGAGTTGTCCGTCAGAAAGATAAAATATAAGGCGGATGGAAGCATTTATTCGGATGATGTGGCAATAAACAGGGATGTAACAGAAACTTTAAATTTGAATTGCGAAGCTGTTTCTCTTCCAGAGACACGAAAAAGAGTTTTGTTGGAAGAAAAGAGCAGAATCATGAGAAAATGTAGGGGAAAATCCCAGGATACATTTATACGGGAATTAGAGCGTACATATGAAAGTCTGGTGCAGGAACGGAATTTAACACCATATTGTGGGATTATTATTTCATGGCTTGAAAGTAAATTAAAGATATCATGATTTGCGTAGTTCAAATGACAAGGAAGAACGGAAGAGTTTGCTAGGTGCGTTGAAGGATGAAATAATAAACCAATATAGAGAACGTGAAGAAACACAGCGAGGCAAAATCAAAATGAACCACGAAACTTACCTTCAGATCGATTGGGAATATGCAAAAGAAAATAAAATCAGGGTTCTGCGTGTCTATGGGAGCGAACCCATCCTTACACTGCCGGAGCAGATCGGGGATTGTCCGCTGACCGAGATCGGTGCATACTGTTTTGCAAAAAGCCCGCATCTGCCGGAGCGATATCACACGACAATATGGAAGCGGGATCAGGATACTGCGTGGCAGGTCATGGAGCAGGATGAGGAAAAAGAAAGTCTGCCACTGAAAGAACTTTGTGGCAGTTTTTTAGTGGAACTTACGCTGCCGGAGCAGATTAAAAAGATCGGAAATCTTGCGTTTTATGACTGCGTGGAACTGCGGAAACTTACCATTGGAAAAAACATGCAGCAGGTAGGCAGTGATGCGTTTATGAACTGTCACAGATTAGGATGGCTTGTGCTGCGGGCAGGAGTGAGAGAGGAAAGCGGGCTAAGACAGATTTTAGCACAGATCTCGTGGAATATCGAAGTGACCTTCCAAAAAGACGGGCAGATCGAGGCGGTTCTTTTTTATCCGGAATATTTTGAAAGCTATGATGAGATCGCACCGGCGCATATCTTTGGAAGAAACATCGAGGGAGAGGGCTTTCGTGCAAGACAGAGTTTTTTAAACGGCGCGGTGGATTTTGTGCAGTATGACACGATCTTTCCGAAGGCGTGCGCGGAGGAAAATGATAAGACCCTGCAAAAGATCGTGACCGACAGGCTGCTCTATCCGGTGGATCTAAAAGAGATGGCGCGCGGGAGATACGAGGCTTATTTTAGTAAACGGAAACGACAGATCGCAAAGGTGCTGGCAGGAAAACGGCAGATGGAGCAGATCAGGTTCTTTTGTGAGAAAAAGCTGTTTGATGAGGAAGCACTTGGCGAAGCGATTGCAGAAGCGGTAAGGATCGAATGGACGGAGGGTGCAGCAGGGCTTTTGTCACTAAAGCAGGAACTGTTTGCCACAAAAGCAAAAGAACGGTATTCGTTTGATGATTTCTAAAGAGGGAGGAGAGAACGATGGCTCACATACAGACTCAGACAGAGTGGGAAGAGGAGATGGCGGGAAAGATCGTTTCCTGTGTGCGGGATGAAGTATATATGGATCTGCGCTTTCTGGGACCGGCATTGTCTGCATTCGGGTTGAAAATGGATCACGTTTTAAACACGTTTGCAACGGATGGCGCGTATCTGTATGTTCCTGCCGAATGGCTGATCTCTGTTTTTAAGAAAAATGCACCCTATCTGGACCGGGTGTATCTGCATACTGTGCTGCACTGCATTTTTTCCCATCTGTGGGTGATCCCGGAGACGGTTGGCGAGGAGGGAAGAAAGCAGTGGAACCTTGCCTGTGATATTGCGGTGGAATACACGATCGACCGGATGGACAAACCCTGCACCAGACGTATCTTAGGCTGGGTCAGACAGAATATCTATAAACGGCTTGAGAAGCAGAAGAACGGGATCTCGGCAGCCGTCATCTACCGCTTTTTAGATGGGATCGAGGAAGAGGAACGGATCACGCTGGAGCGGGAATTTTATACGGATGACCACTGCTACTGGCCTAAAAGAGAGGACAGTGAGGCAAAACAGCAGATCGCAAGACAGCAGAAGAAACGCTGGCAGAAGATCGCGAGGGAAAGCCAGATGCTCTCACAAAGGCGCGGAGATGAAAATGATGAGGGCGCAGAAACTTTTGAGGCGCAGGTCGAGGCGGCAAAGAGCAGGCGCAGTTACCGGGATTTTTTGCAGAAATTCACGGTGCTTAGGGAAGAGATGCGGGTGGATCAGGATGAGTTTGACCTTGGTTACTATGTATACGGACTTTCTGTTTATCGGAATATGCCGCTCATAGAACCGCTCGAGAGCAAGGAGAGCAAAAAGATACAGGAACTTGTTATTGCGATCGACACCAGTTACTCCACCAGCGGGGAACTGGTCGAACACTTTTTAAGAGAGACCTATACGATACTGGCGGAGCAGAACAGCTTTTTTCAGAGATTTTGCATCCGCGTGATCCAGTGCGACAATCAGGTGCGCAGGGATACGCTGCTAAAGGGCACGGATGATCTCGAACGGATCTTAAAAGATTTTTCCATTGAGGGAGGCGGAACAACGGATTTCAGACCTGTCTTTTCCTATGTGGATGAGCTGATCGCGCAGGGAGAGATCAAAAAGTTAGGTGGTCTTTTATATTTTACGGATGGAAAGGGAACTTATCCGAAAAAAAGGCCGGATTATCCGACTGCATTTTTGTTTTTGGGGGATTATGAGAAAGAGATGGTACCGCCCTGGGCAATGCGGATGCGGTTAGAGTGAAAAAGAATTGATTTCTTGGGACAACCTCCCTATAATAGTAAAGATAGAATATGTACGGAAAGCGGGAAAACAGATGAACATCAAACAGGCAAAAGCCGAGATCATGCACAGCGTGGTGGCATATCTGGCGAAAAATGAGGCGGGAGAATACCAGATCCCTGCGATCAGACAGCGTCCGATCCTTTTAATGGGGCCTCCGGGCATTGGCAAGACCCAGATCATGGAGCAGATCGCAAGAGAATGTAAGATCGGCCTGGTGGCATATACGATCACGCATCACACGAGGCAGAGTGCAGTCGGTTTACCGATGATACGGGAAAAAGAATATCAGGGCAGATCCTATTCGGTGACCGAATACACGATGAGTGAGATCATTGCCAGCGTATATCAGAAAATAGAAGAAACCGGGATCAAAGAAGGCATCCTTTTTATCGACGAGATCAACTGCGTGTCAGAGACACTTGCACCGACAATGCTTCAGTTTTTACAGTGCAAGACCTTTGGTAATCAGGCGATCCCGGAGGGGTGGATCATCGTGGCGGCAGGCAATCCGCCGGAATATAATAAATCCGTCCGCGAGTTTGACATGGTGACGTTAGACCGTGTCCGCTATCTGGAGATCACGGCAGACTTTAAGGTCTGGAAGGAATATGCAAGGGCACAGCGGTTGCACAACGCCATCTTAAGTTATCTGGAACTTCGGCCGAAAAACTTTTACCGGATCGAGGCGGATGTGGATGGCATGCAGTTTGTCACAGCAAGGGGCTGGGAAGACTTGAGCAACCTGATGCAGACCTATGAAAAACTTGGGCTTCCTCTGGATGAGACCGTGATCGGAGAATTTATCCATCATAAGGATGTCGCAGAGGATGCAGCCGCTTACTTTGAACTGTATCAGAAATATCAGGATGATTATGGTATTGAGGAGATCCTTTGTGGCAGGGTAAGAC
>JBNMKU010000085.1:0-8656 GCA_050874505.1 Roseburia sp.
GCCTGTGGAGGCGGTGGAATCCCGGTATTAGCACAGGATAACCATTTAAAAGGAGCCAGTGCAGTTATTGAAAAAGACCTTGCTGCAGGAAAACTGGCAGAACTTTTAGATGCAGATATGCTTGTAATCTTAACAAGCGTGGATAATGTATGTTTAAATTATGGTACAGAAGATGAAAAGCCACTGACTACGATGACAGTCTCCGAAGCAAAAGAATACATTGCGCAGGGACAGTTTGGTGAGAACGATATGTTGCCGAAGATAGAGGCAGCCATTGACTTTATCGGCGATTCAGCAATCAAATCTGTATTGATTACCAAATTAAAGAAAGAAGGGACGAACGTGAGCGGTGGTTTGGGAACAATGATTACCAAATAGACTTGCTGGAAGAAAATATGAGGGAAGAAAAAGACATGTTTAGAAAAACAAAAATTGTTTGTACATTAGGACCTGCTACGGATAACGAAAAGGTAATGCGCCGTCTGATCGAGGAGGGAATGAACGTTGCACGTTTCAATTTCTCACATGGTTCTCACGAGGAGCAGATGGGACGTCTTGTCATGCTCCGTAAATTGCGTGAAGAGATGAAACGACCGGTGGCTGCATTGCTTGATACCAAGGGACCGGAGATCCGCCTGATGGAGTTTGCAGAAGGGAAAGTGGAACTGAGAGACAATCAGCTCTTTACCCTGACCACCGAAGAGATCAAGGGAGATAATACGAGAGTATCCATCACCTATAAAAACCTGCCAAATGATGTGAAGGCAGGAGACCGTATCCTGATCGATGATGGTCTGATCGAGATGGAAGTATCTGAGATCAAACCGGTCGAAGGTGCAAAAGCAGATAAGAACGGAACACAGCCGATGGATATCGTATGCCGTGTGAAAAACGGTGGTATGGTTTCCAACAAAAAGGGTGTGAATGTACCAAACGTTGATCTATCCATGCCATATATCAGCGAAAAAGATTACAGCGATATCGTATTTGCAGTAGAAAATGACTATGATTTCATTGCGGCATCTTTTGTCAGAACCGCAGATGATGTTCTTGCCATCCGCAAGATCTTAGAGGAAAAAGGCGGAGAGGACATCAATATCATTTCCAAGATCGAAAACATGCAGGGTGTTTCCAACATTGATGATATCATCCGTGTTTCCGATGGTATCATGGTAGCACGAGGCGATATGGGTGTTGAGATCCCACTCGAAGACGTACCTGTCATCCAGAAGATGATCATCAAAAAAGTATGTGAGGCAGGCAAAAAAGTTATCACTGCAACACAGATGCTTGACTCTATGATGAAACATCCAAGACCGACCAGAGCGGAGGCAACCGACGTTGCCAACGCGATCTATGATGGTACCAGTGCGATCATGCTTTCCGGAGAGACCGCTGCCGGAATGTACCCGATCGAAGCTTTAAAGACCATGGTAAGGATCGCAGTCCGCACAGAGCAGGACATCAACTATGTGCAGCGTTTCAAACAGCGCAAGACAATGTGTAACCCGGATGTGACCAATGCGATCTCCCATGCAACCTGTACGATGGCAGGCGACTTAAATGCAGCAGCGATCATTACGGTCAGCAAATCAGGACGTACCGCACGTATGGTATCCAAATACCGCCCGGATTGTCCGATCATCGGAACCTGTCTGACTGAGAAAGTATATCGTCAGCTTGCACTTTCCTGGGGCGTGATCCCGCTTTTAGTTGAGGAAAAGACACAGGCAGAAGAGCTGTTTGACTATGCCGTGGATGCAGCAGAGACAGCAGGACTGATCGAGCGCGGAGATGTCGTAGTATTGACAGCGGGTGTTCCACTTGGTGTTTCCGGCACCACAAACCTGATCAAAGTTCAGGTAGCAGGACATATTCTGGTAAAAGGACGTGGGATCAACAAGAAAAAGGTTTCTGCAAATCTCTGTGTCTGCCACAGCGAAGAGGATTTAGCAAATTTCAAAGTTGGAGATATCATTGTAGCACATGATACCAACAACCACATGATGGCACAGATGCGTCAGGCATCCGGTCTGATCGTAGAGACAGACAGCGAGAGCTGTCATGCAGCGATCGCAGGCTTAAGCCTTGACATTCCAGTGCTGATCGGAGCGAAAAACGCACTTGCAGTATTAAAATCAAGCGCGTATGTAGAATTAGACGGCGAGTCCGGAGTCGTAAGCGCGAATTAAATACCGTAAGAAATAGAATATTCGAGAAGAATACAGTTGTTAATATGAATAAAACCTGTGCAATGAGAGAAATTTCACTGTGCAGTTTTTTTTATTTATAACAAATTTGACGACGGCATTTCCCGGCGAAATAAATCTCATCATGATTTCGAGGAAAATCCGAGAATTTTAGAAGCCGCTTCTGAAAAAATGGGGCATGTCTCTTTTCCGAAAGAACACCTTACGCGCGGCGGTCTGCTGGCAGCATACAACAAACGAGACCTTTTTAGCTGCACTAAATAGTCGCTCACACAGACGCCAGAAAGCCTGGCTCGGGAACTCAAAAAATCCTGCTATTGAAAAAAATGGCAGGATTTTTTTCAAACATCCCTCGCTGGCGGCTCCGGTATGTGTGGGCGACCATGTAAGTGCAGCACAAAAGTCCTCTGAACTGTTGTATGCTATCCGGCAGACCGCCTGCGCGGGGTGTCCTTTCGTTAAAAAGACAGGTCTGATCTATCTTTCAGAAGCGGCTTCGTTAAAATTCCGGATTTACCGAGGCTAATGATGAGATTTGTTTTCGGTGGGGAAATGCCCTAATGAAATTTTTTGGAATAAAAAGACTGGCGCAGTGAAATTTCTTCCACTGTGCCAGTCTCATTTTATGTAATTAACCCATCGTAACTTCTACGGTAACATCTTTCTTGTCTGTAATGACCGGGATGGTGTTGCCGGCAACCGGGCTTCCATCCACGATCATGGATGAGACACCCTTCTGTACGTGATTCGGGTTCTTCACAGTAATGTGATAGGTAACGCCACGGAAGTCACGTTTTGCTTCAAATCCATTTAAAGTCTCCGGGATACATGGATCTACGGTAAGTCCGTCATAATCCGGGCGGATACCGAGGATGTACTGGGAAACATCAAGGAATGTCCATGCTGCGGTTCCGGTCAGCCAGCTGTTCTTTGCTTCACCGAAGTTTGGTGCATCCTTTCCGGCGATCATCTGGGAGTATACATAAGGCTCCGTGCGGTGGATCTCACTGATGTCTTCAATATAAGCAGGACAGGTTCTGGTGTATACCTGCCATGCACGGTTTCCGCGTCCGATCACAGTCTCTGCAATGGAGATCCATGGATTGTTGTGGCAGAAGATACCGGCATTTTCTTTGTATCCTGGTGGATAGGAAGAAATCTCGCCAAGTTCCACATGGTATTTGTGGTAAGGTGGCTGGAGCAGCACGATGCCGTATTTGGTGTCCAGATATTTTTCTACGGATTCCATCGCCTTTAAGCAGTTTCCTTCTTTCAGACCGATCTCTGCCATAACGCAGAAGCCCTGTGGCTCGATAAAGATCTTTCCATCCTCACACTCTTTGGAACCGATCTTATTCTTGTAATGATCGTAGGCACGTAAGAACCATTCGCCATCCCAGCCGGCTTTTAAGACGGTCTGCTCCATATCAGCGATCGCTTTATCAGCCAGAGCAGCTTCTTCATTGAGTCCTCTGTGGCGGCAGATCTCGGCGTAATCTTTACCATAGCGCACGAACATGCCGGCGATAAAGACAGACTCAGCGTTTGGTCCTTCGGATGGTCCGAATGTCTGGAAGGATTCGCCCGGCTCGGTAGAGAAGCAGTTTAAGTTCAGGCAGTCATTCCAGTCGGCACGGCCGATCAGTGGCAGACCATGAGGTCCTAAATGATCGATCGTATAGTGGAAGGAACGTCTTAAATGTTCCATAAAATCGGTTGCCTTGGAAGGATCGCTGTCATACGGTGTCATCTCATCTAAGATGGTGTAGTCACCGGTTTCTTTGATGTAGGCAGCGGTACCTGCGATCAGCCACAGAGGATCATCATTGAAACCGCTTCCGATATCGGAATTGCCCTTCTTGGTCAGAGGCTGATACTGGTGGTAAGCACTTCCGTCCTCAAACTGGGTGGCAGCGATATCAAGGATACGCTCTCTGGCACGATCCGGGATCAGATGAACGAAACCGAGCAGATCCTGGCAGGAGTCACGGAAGCCCATGCCACGTCCGATACCGGATTCGAAATAGGAAGCGGAACGGCTCATGTTAAAGGTGACCATACACTGATACTGATGCCATACATTGACCATGCGGTCTAATTTCTCTTCACTGGAAGAGATCGTAAAGTGGGATAATAAGTCATCCCAGTATTCTTTTAAGTGTGCCAGTGCTGCATCTGCTTTTTCCGTTGTATTAAACTGCTCTAACATGGCGTTGGCGCGGGTGCGATTGATGACACCGTCCTCTGCAGGACCGACCCATTTCTCTTCGACCGGATTCTCCACATAACCCAGTACGAAAATATAAGTCTTGCTCTCGCCCGGAGCCAGTGTCACAGCAAGGTGGTGGGAGCCGACCGGAGCCCATCCGCTGGCAACAGAGTTGCCGGAAACACCGTCAACAACAACTTTTGGAGCAGAGTTCTCGCCGTAAGCACCGAGGAATGTATCGCGGTCGGTATCAAAACCTGCGATCGGAGCGTTGACCGCGTAAACAGCATAATGATTTCTGCGCTCTCTGTACTCGGTCTTGTGGTAGATCGCGGAGTCATGGATCTCGACTTCTCCGGTTGAGAAGTTACGCTGGAAATTTGTCATATCATCCATCGCATTCCACAGACAGAACTCTACATAAGAAAATACAGAGAACGATTTTGTTTCGGTTCCGTCATTGGTCAAAGTCAGTTTGTTGACTTCACAGTTGCAGCCGACCGGAACAAAGGCGGTCAGTTCTGCGGTCAGAGCATTTTTGCTTCCTTTAAATACGGAATAACCCATGCCGTGTCTGCAGCTGTAGCTGTCAAGTTCGGTCTTGGTTGGCATCCAGCCCGGATTCCAGATGGTGTCGCCATCCTTAATATAGTAATAATGACCGTTGCTGTCATAAGGTACATTATTGTAGCGGTATCTGGTCAGGCGAAGGAGTTTTGCATCCTTATAAAAGCTGTAGCCGCCACAGGTGTTGGAAATCAAAGAAAAGAAATTTTCTGATCCAAGGTAGTTGATCCATGGTAATGGAGTTTTCGGTGATGTGATGACGTATTCTTTGTTAGCGTCATCAAAGTAACCAAATTTCATAGCGTGTGTCCTCCCTGATAATAAATACGAAACAGATACAGCGAATGTTTCGTGCATTGCTGTTCCAAAATGAAATCGTTTCGAAAACGATTAAGTAACAAATGTGTTATAAAAAGTATATCTTCTAAAAAATTAAAAATCAACAAAAAACCTTGAAAAATAAGGAAAAATAGCAGAATTCACAAAAAACGCGCCAAAATATAGAAGAAAGCAACAAAAACCCAAAATGGGTAAAAACAAAAAGAAAATTCGAAAACGTGTAAGAACTATTATAAAATAACCATTTATAATAGAAAAAACACTAATTTTCAATGTAAAAATGCACAAAAATGACTGCAAAAAAGTGTGAAACACGACGAAATGCCAAAAATGAGTTGCATTCCTGATCAGAATGGAATATAGTAAAAGTACGAAAACGATTAAGCAATTTCAGAAACAACGTTTTCGATATAAGTTGGAGGTTCGGATGGTATCTTTAAAGACGATAGCACAGAAATGTGGAGTATCCACTGCTACCGTAAGTAAGGCACTGAATGACCAGAAGGATATCAGCGAAGAGACAAAGAACCGCATCCGAAAGACGGCAGAGTCGTTAGGATATTTTCCAAATGCAGCAGCAAGGGCGTTAAAGACAAACCGGTCCCACAATCTGGGAGTGCTGTTCGAGGAAGAAGCGGGAAGAGGTTTGACACATGAATATTTCTCAGGCGTTTTAAATGGACTGAAAGTTCAGGCGGAGAAGTTGGATTATGACATTACTTTTATCAATACCTGTTTCGAAAACCGGAAGATGTCCTATTATGAACATTGCAGATACCGGAATTTTGACGGAGTTGCGATTGTCTGTGCCGATTATAACGACCCGGATGTCTTGGAACTGATGAATGGAGATCTGCCGGTAGTCACAGTCGATTATGTGCATCATAATTGTACGGCGGTGATTTCCAATAACATTCAGGGAATTGAAAGCCTTGTCAAATACATTTACGGTCAGGGACATCGAAAAATTGCATACATACATGGTCAGGATAGTTCCTATGTTACCAAAGATCGTCTGGCGAGCTTTTATCGGACGATGGATGAACTTGGACTTACCGTAAGAGATGACTACATCCGGACGGCAGAGTATCTGGAGACGAAGGAAGCAGCAAAACAGACTAAGGAGCTGCTCAATCTGGAAGAGCCGCCAACCTGTATCATATATCCGGATGACACCTCTTTAATAGGAGGAAGAAATGTCATCATTGAAATGGGACTTCGGATACCGAAAGACATTTCCGTAGCCGGCTATGACGGAACGAGGATGTCACAGTTATTACATCCGAAACTTACCACCATCAAACAGGACTCCGAATTGATCGGAAGCGAAGCAGCAAACCGACTGATCGGTGCCATTGAAAAACCGCGAACAACTCTCGTTGAGAGGGTCGTTATAGAAGGAACTTTAATACCGGGGCAGTCCGTGGGGCAGATTAAGTAGTATCTGGCATTTTTGCAGAAATGAAGCGAACGAACCGGTGGTTTCTCACAAATAATCATTTAAGGAGGAGGGTTTTCTATGAAGAAGAAAATCGTAAGCACATTATTATGTGCAACAATGGTCGCAACTATGATGGCAGGATGTGGTGGAAACAGTACATCCACAAACACGGGAAGCAACAGCAGTGCAGATGCATCAACATCCACAGATAACAGCGCACCTGCAACAGAAGCAGAGGCAAAGGATGATGCAAAAGAAGAGACAGCTTCCACAGGAGATGAGGGAAAAGTATTAAACATCTACTGCTGGAATGAGGAGTTCAAATCCCGTATCACAGATCATTATCCAGGGTATACAGAGGTAGATGCTACCACAGGAACCATTGGAGATGTAACTGTTAAATGGAACATCACACCAAACGATGACAACGCATATCAGAACAATCTGGATGCTACTTTATTAAAACAGGCAGATGCAGCAGCAGATGACAAGATCGATCTGTTCTTAGTAGAAGCTGACTACGCATTGAAATATGTAGACACGGATTACACGATGCCAGTTACTGATTTGGGAATTACCGATGCTGATTTAGCAAACCAGTACCAGTACACAAAGGATATCGCAACCGATTCTAACGGCGTATTAAAAGGTGTTTCATGGCAGGGCTGCCCAGGCGTATTATTCTATAACCGTGAAGCAGCAAAAGAAGTATTAGGAAGCGATGATCCTGCAGAAGTTCAGAAATATGTAGTGGACTGGGATACCTTCAATGATACCGCAAAGACAATGAAAGATGCTGGATACAACATGACATCTTCTGTCAACGATACTTACCGTGTATACTCTAACAACGTTACTTCTAAATGGGTAGAAGATGGCAAGATCAACATTGATGATAACATTATGAAATGGGTATCTGACTCAAAAGAACTTTATGATGCAGGCGAGACAGAGACATATGAACTCTGGAGCGATGACTGGAAGAAAGGTTTCTATCCGGAAGGAAAAGTATTCTGCTACTTTGGACCAGCTTGGTTCGTTAACTTCTCTATGGCAGCTGACACCGAAGGATCTATCGGTTACAACGGTGGATGGGGCGCTACACCAGGACCTCAGGGCTTCTATTGGGGCGGTACATGGATCTGTGGAGCAACAGGTACAGATAACCCAAGTCTTGTAAAAGATATCATCTTAAAGATGACAACAGACGAGACAATCATGAAAGATATCGTAGTAAAAGATGATGATTTCGTTAACAATAAACCAGCTATGGAAGCAATGGCAGCAGATACAAGCTACCAGAGTAAAGTATTAGGCGGACAGAACCCATTGGCTATGTACTGTGCAAGTGTAGAAAAACTTGATTTAAGTAACCTTTCTGCATACGATCAGGGATGTAACGAAGAGTTCCAGAACGCTATGAAGAACTACTTTGAAGGCAATGCTTCACTTGATGATGCACTTGACTTATTCTACAAAGCAGTTGTTGAGAAATATCCGGACTTAACATACTAAAATAATAAGCCGCGCCTGCCAGACCGGCGGGTGCGGCTATCTTTATACCTATCTCCGGACGGAGAGAAAGCAGTCAGCGGCGTAAAGCGCAGAGCTGACAGCAGATTTGCACAAAAAGATGTCCGTGAAGGGATGCTGTGAACTCTGTGAAAAATAAAAAGAAGGGGGCAAGAGGCGTTATGAAGAAGAAAAGCAGTAAAGCAGTCAGATATAACAAATGGGGTTACATTTTTCTGATTCCTTTTATCCTGGTATATGTTGTATTCCAGCTTATACCACTGTTTAATACCATTTATAACAGCTTTTTCGAAAATTATTTATCAGGTCTGACACAGATCGGACCAAACTTTGTAGGATTGGAGAACTACAAAGCAC
>JBNMKU010000086.1:0-8479 GCA_050874505.1 Roseburia sp.
AAAATAGGTTTACAAAACTGCGCAATTCATTAAAAATAGTTGCGCAAATACAATGCAAAATAGGAAAATATAACAAAAAATATTTTGGATATAGTGCAAAACAGACAAAGAAAAAATAAAAACAGGAATAAACTATACAAAAAAATAAAAAAAATATTGTGAATAAATAGGAATTGTAAATAAACCATTTGTTCTATATAATTGAATAATCGGTTGCGCGTATATGCAAAAGTACCAAACAACCGGTTGAAAAGGAGAAGGGAGAGAGAAAATGAAACAAAAATTTCTAAGCAGACTGCTCGTATTTGCGATGTCAGTCTCGTTGCTGACAGGGCTGTCTGGCCCGGTTGCAGCCGAAACCGTTTCAGGAACGGAGCATGCAAATTTAGATTTTGAAGATGGAATTACCGGCTGGGATACGACCGGTACGGTAACGGAAGAAACCACAGATGCGCAGGGGGGAGAAAAATACGTGCATCTGGAAGCAAACTCTTCCATTACGATGACCATAAAGGATTTGAAGCAGGGAAGCTACACGCTTTCTGCGTATGTAAAAGGGGAAGCGGGAAAAGATGGAAAGATCACCGTTTCCAATACAGGAGGACCGGATTCGGTTGCACTGTTAGATTCCTATAAAGGCGTTGACACAGATACCAGTTCTGCAACGAATGGACAGTACATCTGGAGAATGATGGGACACCGGAATGTGCTGGTCTATAACGGACAGATGGCGATCACGGTTGAAGCCGGTTCCAAGGCATTGGATCTTGATACGATGGAACTTGTGTTAGATTCAGAAGACGCCAATACGATCTCAAACTGGGATTTTGAAGATGGCACAGATGACTGGACAACAAGCGGAACCGTGGATGTGACCAAAGAGGATGCAGACACAGGAGAAAAAGCGATCCGCCTTGGAAATGACAGTGAGATCTCCCAGAAGATTACGGTTGAGCCCAATACCAGATATTCGGTTACCATGCGTGCAAAAGTAGACAAACAGGATACCTTTGAAACCGTAAAAGTAAAGAGTACCTACCGTACCGATACCACCGGTGCACTCGGAACCATAGGAGAATTACAGAACCGTACCAGCCTGGGTGACCGTGTCAATATCGGTGTACGTTCCACAGATGGAACCGTACTTCGTCAGGCACCATCCGGTACAGAGGGATACGGACTGGTTACCCTTACATTTGAGACCGGGGACAACCAGACGGAAGTAGAAGTGTATGCAAATACAAAATACGATGAGGCATATCAGGATTCCGTAACGGTTTATACCTCAAAGGGACCGGAGCTTGCCGATACATGGAGCGGAAACGGTTCTGATTATGCTTATGTAGACAACTTTGATATTTTCCGTATACAGGATGAAAATTATCTGCGAGGCGCGGATGTCTCCTTCCTTCCGGCGATCGAAGATCTCGGCGGAAAATATTTCGCAAACGGCGTACAGCAGGATTGCCTTCGTATCTTGTCCAACCATGGAGTAAACTCGATCACCAACATGATCTTTGTTCATGCAGGTGAGGGCGCAAGATATCCGGATTCTTTAAGCAAGGTATATCTGGACGAGTACTGGTCCGGCGGCTGGTGGATGAATGAAGATGGCAGCCAGGCAGAACTTAAGATGATCTCCCCGGATGATGAGGAAAGCGCATGGTTTGACAAGGAACACTCCCTGGAACTTGGAAAACGTGCGACAGAACTCGGAATGAGCTATCTGCCAAGTTTCCACTACAGCGATACCTGGATGAGTAATGCAAAAGCATTCATGCCGGAAGACTGGCTGGATACCGATTATGAAAATGAGTACAAAAACACCGATCTGGCTCATATGCAGACGATCGTATACAATTATGTTTATGATTTTATCAGTGCACTGGCAGAAAATAACGTCAATGTGTGCGGTATCAAACACGGAAATGAGCAGAACGGCGGTATTGCATGGCCGGTTGGAAAAGGAGCTACATCATCCGGACATGCCAAACTGATCGCAGCTTCCTACGCCGCAGCAGAGGATGCAATGCCGGGAGTTGCCGGATATGTACATACCAACAATGGTTATGACACAAGTTCCATGAAGACCTTTTTCAAAGGACTTTTAAATAACGGTGCAGAGTTTGACAGCCTTGCCTTTTCTCTGTATGGAGGACGTTCTTCCGGAAACATCATTTCGATGGCAAATGCAATTTCATCAGATGAAACATTACGCTACATGGACTATGTAAACGTAGAGACTGGATTTTCCTTTACCAAATACAAACCGACCATGGATACGGCAAACAGTTCCATGGGACAGACCGCATATTATTATCTGACACCAAACGGACAGTATAACTGGTTATTAGATTATATGCAGGCAGCACTTGATACACCAAATGCGTATGGACAGACCAGAGGTTTCTATTACTGGGAGACAGACTGGATCCCGACACCGGGCGCAGGTTCTACCGCAGGTGGGTCTTCTGATATCAACCAGAGAATTATGTTCAACAATGGAGATACATCCATTAAAGAAATGGGAAGTACACAGGACGGAAGAGCCGGAGATATGATGGACAGCATGTACGCATATCTGATGCGTGGATGTCCGAAATCAAAATCCGCGGATATGCTCACTCCGTTAAAAGATGCAGGAACTTATTCCGTAGAGGTAACAGAGCCGACCGGAATCACACTTTCCAAGAGCAGTATCACACTGGCAGCAGGCGAGCAGGAGCGTTTACAGCCGACAGTAACACCGACAGATCAGGTGGTTTCAGACAGTAACATTACCTACACCTCATCCAATCCTGCCGTTGCAAAAGTAACACAGAACGGATTTGTATGTGCGGTATCCAAAGGAGATGCAGTTATCACTGCTTCCGTCAAAGGAAATCATACAGCAACCGTCAATGTAACCGTAACAGATGCAAATGCAGCAGAAGGGATCACCTTAAAAGTAGGAGATACGACGGTAACAGATGGAAGCACAAAGAGTGCAGCCGTACTGGATAAATTACAGCTTACCGCAAGTTTATCCGGCAGTGATGTGACAGATCAGACCGTCTGCTACACCTCATCCAACCCGGATGTCGCATCCTTCTTAGGCGAAACATGGCAGACCGAAGCGGGAACCATGAGACAGGAAACCGAGAAGACCGATACAAAAGCACAGTTAAATGTAAAGAGTACAGGAACCACAGTCATTACCGCAGAAACTGCAGATAAAGCAGTATCGGTAAGCTTTACCTTAAACGTGACAAAAGTAAATGTAACAGCTGTTACATTAAACAAAACTGAAGAGAGCATCGGCTACGGAAAGAGCTTACAGCTCAGCGCAACCGTAACACCGAGCGATACCACCAAATATAAAGTACACTGGGAGTCATCCAACACTTCTGTTGCAGAGGTAGATCAGACCGGACTTGTGACTACAACCGGTGTTGGCGATGTAACGATCAAAGCAATCTCAGATGATAATGAAGAAGTTTACGGAAGCTGTCTGGTACATGTACTTCCGATCCAGGTAGAGGGAGTTTCCTTAAGCAAGACATCCCTTACCTTACAGCTTGGATCATCCAAAGGACTTACCGCGATCGTAACTCCTTCCAATGCAGTCAACAAAAATGTAACCTGGAAGAGTTCAGATCCTTCTATCGCAGACGTAGATGAAAATGGTAATGTGACAGGTGTTGCAGTGGGCGGACCGGTTACCATTACCGCAACAACAGAAAACGGCGGTTATACCGCAGAATGTCAGGTAACAGTACAGGCAGAGGCAATTCCGGTAAGCGGAGTGACCTTGGGAGAAGAGGAATATTATTTCAAATCAGACTATTTCTCTGATACCAATCAGGACGAAAGCGCGCCAATGCAGAGAATGGAAGCAACTGTGCTGCCGGATTCCGCAACCAATACCGATGTAACATGGACATCCGATACACCATCTGTTGTAACCGTAGATGAGTATGGACAGGTTACCGCAGTGTCTGCCGGTGTGGCAACGATCACTGCAACCACGGTAGATGGCGGCTATGAAGCATCCATGAAGGTATATGTTCCGGCGATCAGTGAGAGCTTTGACAACCGTGATACCGGTAATACCTGGAGCATGGGAAAATCCGTAACAGGTGGAACCCTTTCAGCAGCAGTAGCAGAAGATTCCGATGGAAATCATATTTTACAGATCAGCGGTTCCGGAAATGGTGACCGTGCGATCGCAAAGACCTTTACCAATGCAGTATCCAATGATAAGGTCATCGTTGATTTCGACTGGAATGTGGGAACTGTTGCAAACGGCCCATGTTTCCTGACCATAACCGACAGTGCAAATCACTGCTATTTCGGATTACAGGAAGACAGCAATGGCGTATTATACTATGGTACACTTGGTACGATGGCAAATTATAATACACTTGCAACAACAGAGCAGTTTGGAAGCGCGTTTAATAAAAAAGAAACCTGGTATCATGTAAATGCAGTGATCGATATGGAGCAGGAGAAAACGATCCTGACTGTAACTTCCAAAGCGGATCCAGACATTACAGCAACCGAAGAGATCGCATTTGTATCAGGAACTTCTTATAATAAAGATGTTGCAGCTATTCATTTTTACGGAAGAAGAACAAATAAAGTAGTTATGTCATGGAACCCGGCAGTGGATAACTTCAATATTTATCCGGCAGCAGCTGTTCCAGGAGCAGTAGAGACAGACAAAAAATCAGTAAAACTGATCCCGGTAGCAGGAACAAGAGGTGTCAGTGCAACCGTAACAGCAAAAGTTGTACCGGCAGCAGCCGATCAGGAACTGACCTGGAAATCATCCGATGAAAGTCTTGTAATCGTGACATCCGATGGCGTGATCAAGGCAGCAAATACCTATGACACCTTGGAAGAGATCAAGACAGGAAGCTGTGTGGTAACCGTAGCATCCGCAAAAGATTCTTCCATTTATCAGGAAATCAATGTAGAAGTAAGCAATAACCCGAACGCATCCGAGTTCTTCTCAATCAAGGATGAGAGCGGAAACACCGTATATGAGATGGGAACCGGCGGACAGACCGTCAGCTTGGAGAGCGGCGATCAGAAACAGTTTTTCCCGGTTTTAACCGGTGGAGACGGCGAGAGTGATTATGCCGGTGTGACATGGACTTCAAGCAAACCAAAGGTAGCAGTGATCGACAGCGAAACCGGAAAGCTGACCGCAAAATCCGGTGGAAAGACAGAGATCACACTGACCGTTACCATGTATGCAGGAAAACCTCTGACCGGAACCTTTGAGGTAGCAGTAACCGGAGAGACTCTTGCAGATACAACAGCACTTGAAACTGCCATTGCCAATGCAAAACAGGCAAAGACCGAGGCAGACGACTATTATACAGAAGAAAGCTTAACCGAATATCAGGAAGCTCTTGAAAATGCAGAGGATGTATTACAGAGAGTTGCCGATGAAAAATGGTCCGGAGACAAACAGAATGTAGTAGATGAGGCAGAAAGCCGTCTGAACGCAGCTGTGTCAGGACTGGAAAAGAATACTGCAATTACCGGAATTGAGATCACAGGCGGTGATGCAGAGGTGAACATTAACAAACAGATCACACTTGGTGCAACCATTACACCTGCAACTGCAGAGGAGACCGTGATCTGGACCTCCGATGATCTGTCCGTAGCAGTGGTAGATAAGAATACAGGTGTAGTGACAGGAGTAGGAGAAGGAACCACAACGATCACGGCACAGGGTGTAAACCGCAAGGTATCTGCACAGACCACGATCACCGTTACCAAAGATCTGACTTCTGCATACGATACCAATGGAATCGTAGTCACAGAAGTGGGAAGTTATTCCAACCGAAAAGCAAGCAACGCATTTAACAATGCCCGCACAATGAACATGAATGCAGGTTCCAGTGCATGGTCAACCGGTTCGTCCACCAAGCTTGGTTCGATCGCCGTTGATTTTGGTTCCGAAGTAAATGTGGAAAATGTAAAATCCGCATTCTGGTCACAGATGAAATACACACTGGATGTGTCAGCGGATGGAGAAAACTGGACAACGGTTGTAGACCATTCCGAAGAGGCAGCCGGAGCAGTGGACGGAACAGATAAAGAGCCATATGTGGATACATTCCCGGAGGGAACGGTAGCACGCCATGTAAGGATCAATGTACTTGAAAACAGTACAACCGGCTGGATCGGTATTACATTACTGCAGATCAATGGTTCCTATGCAACCGATGCAGTTGCAGTAGCAGGAATTTCCTGTGAAGGAATCACCGTGGAGAATGTTTCCGAGCTTAGCATGGAATCACTGCCACAGACAGCAACCGTAGCAATGGCAGATGGAACAGAAACAGCAGCAGAGGTGACATGGGAGGAAACCTCGCTTGCAAAAGTGATCGCGGCAGATGAAGCAGGAACATATCAGGTTTATGGTACTGTAACCATCAATCAGATCGATTATGACGTTGTATGTGAAGTAACCGTAAATGCAAAAGCACCTGTTGTAGTACCAGTTGATAAAACAGCATTGGAGCAGGTCATTGCAAATGCAGAGGCATTAAATGAGAGTGATTATACGAAAGAGAGCTGGGCAGTTGTAAAAGAGGCATTACAGGCAGCCAAAGAAGAGGCAGCGAAGGAAGATGCCACACAGGAAACTGTGGATGCGGCAGCAAAGACTTTAAGTGATGCGATCAGTGCACTTGTAAAAGCAGCAGCTGAAACACCAAAGACCCCGGATACACCACAGACTCCGGATACACCACAGACTCCGGATGATTCCCAGAATACAGATGATGATCAGGGAACAGACGACAGTCAGGATACAGAGGATACCGAGGATGCACAGCCAGTCAAAGTAACGAAGATTGCTTTAGCATCAAAACAGTATTCGATCGCAGCAGGCAGAAAAGTAGCATTGAAACCGGTGGTAACACCAAGCAATGCCACAAATAAGATGATCGTATGGACTTCTTCCAATACCAAATACGCTACAGTCAGTGCAAACGGTGTAGTATCGGTTAAGAAAGCCGGGGCAGGAAAGACCGTAACCATCACAGCAAAAGCAGCAGATGGCGGCAATGCTCAGGTAAAAGTCAAGATCAAGATCATGAAAAATGCTGTAACCAAGATTTCCTTAAAGGCAAAGAGCAAGACGGTTAAGGCAGGAAAGAAGACAAGTATTCAGGCAAGCATAAGGACAAACGGAAAGAATGCAAACCGGAAATTAGAGTGGACTTCTTCCAACACCAAATACGCAGTTGTAAACAGCAAGGGTGTTGTCGTAACCAAGAAAACAGGAGCTGGAAAGACGGTAACGATCACAGCAAAAGCAACCGATGGAAGCGGTAAGAAAGCAACCGTGAAGATCAGGATCAAGAAGTAAAAAAATAGAATGCACGCTCCGCGAACATTCTATTATCTAAAAAATGCAGGGCGATATGCCCTGCATTTTTTAATGAAAACATAAAATTAGCATTTCTCCGGTTCCGGATAGTCTACTCCGAATGTCTCAACAGTTACGGTTTTCATAACCTGTTTCTCTAACGGACGGTCAGAATAGTCTGTAGTTGTCTCAGCGATCTTATTTACCACATCCATGCCCTCTGTGATCTTTCCGAAAGCAGCATATGCGCCATCTAAGTGAGGAGCATCTTTGTGCATGATGAAGAACTGGCTTCCTGCGGAGTCCGGGTGCATGGCTCTTGCCATGGAAAGAACGCCTGCAGTATGTTTTAAATCGTTGGTAAAGCCGTTCTGGGAGAACTCACCTTTGATGTCGTAGCCAGGACCGCCCATGCCGGTTCCGTCCGGGCATCCGCCCTGGATCATAAATCCTTTGATAACGCGGTGGAAGATCAGACCGTTATAGTAGCCCTGATTGACCAGACTGATAAAGTTGTTGACTGTATTTGGTGCGATCTCAGGATAAAGTTCAGCCTTCATCACATCGCCGTTTTCCATTTCGATGGTAACGATTGGATTTGCCATAATAAATACCTCTTTCTTTCACGTTTTTCTTACAATTCCCTATTCTAGCGAAAAAACATGAGGTAGTAAAGAAAAAAAGAAGGAAAAAAATATAATATACAAAATGTCAAAAATACTTGACAAAAAGTAAAACGGGAGATATAGTAAGGTCACAAGGGAAATGAAAACACGAGAGAAGGGAGTTTTGAAAATGGGAGATACGAAATGGAGCTATATTGCAGGATTTATCGTTGGCGTGTTGCTCGTTGTTCTGGTCAGTTTTTTACTTTCCAGAAAAGGCAGGGGAGAAAACAAAGGGTGTGAATACGATGAGCGGCAGCAACTGGCAAGGGGAGAGGCATTTAAATATGGATTTTTTACATTGCTTGCGTGGGTAGTATTTACAAGTATCATCTGTGAGGATGGGATGCCACAGTGGTGCAGTCTGCTGGTATTGAACATGACCGGAGCAGGAATCGCTCTTTTGGTGTTTGGCTGCTACTGTATTGCAAAGGATGCTTAC
>JBNMKU010000087.1:0-8333 GCA_050874505.1 Roseburia sp.
CCTTGTCTGTATAGTTCGACTGCCTTTCGTTTGAATTCGTAACTGTAACGCATAAAAATACCCCTTTCACTGGATGTCCAGTAAAAGGGGTACATATCACCATCTGGCTTACAGCGATTTTTTGTTACAAAATATTATGCAAGATCTTTTGCAAGAAAATCGTTGATCTCGTTTACCAGTGCATCCGGATCAATGCCATGAACCATAGCAGCCTCCTCGATCGTTTCCATCTGGGAAGATGGGCATCCGAGACAGTGCATTCCGATATTTAAAAGAATTGGTGCGATGTTCTGATCAATCTGAAGTAATTCACCAATCATGGTTGATTTCGTAACCTGTGCCATTTCTATTTCCTCCTTTTTGTGTGATAAAAAAAGTATACCCATAACGTGGACATTATAATACGAATTTTATAAGAATGCAAATCAATCATTGTATTTTTGGAAGAACTTGATAAAAAAAGAATTTTTATGAATCACACTTTAGTGAATGGGCAGGAAGTCCGATATATAAGGCAGAGATTAAGGACAGGGAATGTCAATAAAGCTGCAGGGATGCAAAATAAAACATGTCAGGCAGAAAAGGAGAATGACAGTATGAAGATCAACTATAATGTGTCAGCGGCGATTGCCAATAAGCACTTACTTGGAATTGAAGATAATTTAACCACAACAATGGAGAGACTTTCCTCCGGATTAAAGATCAATCATTCCAAGGACAACCCTGCAGGAATGGCAATTTCCAGCAAGATGAAAGCACAGATCGATGGTTTGAACCGTGCTTCTGAAAATGCTTCCGATGGTGTTTCTGTAATCCAGATCGCAGATGGTGCATTAAATGAGACAACCAGTATTTTACAGCGTATGCGTGAGCTTTCCGTTCAGGCAGCCAGTGATGCGACCATGACACCGGCAGACCGTGAGGCGATCCAGAAAGAGATCGCATCTTTAAAACAGGAAGTAGACCGTATTTCAACCGATACCGAGTACAACAGCAAGACTCTGCTGGATGGTTCCCTCGATACCAGAGTTTATACAAAACATGCGACCAGAGTCGATACTTCTGATTATGTGAAAGCAGGTCAGTATGATCTTACGATCACAAAGGCAGCAACACGTCCGGATGCTGTGACTGCAAGTGCAGATTTCAATGATACGACAACACAGATCGGTGTATCCGGAAGCATTACGATCAATGGTTCTACTGTGGAGATTTCCGCAACCGATACCATGGCAGAGGTATATGAGAAGCTTCGTGATGGTGCAGAAACCGGAGAAACAACGGTGGACAGAGATCCGACAACAGGGGAGATTACCTTTGAGACAACTTTATATGGAAAAGGAGCCCAGTTACAGCTCTCTACCGACAATGAAGATCTGGCAAACAAGCTTGGCATTGCGGCAGCAGGCGGCAATACATGGAATAAAGTAACCGATGGTTATTATGTATATGGTACACAGAAAGTGGATTCTACCGGAACACCGGTTGTAGATGAAGATGGTAATCCGGTTATCGTTGGACCGATGGGAGAGGATGCAGAGGTAGCTTTGGATACCACAACCGGATTTACCAATACCGCAACCGTTTCTTACGATGGAAACAAGATCACGATCACCGATCTGGGCGGATTTTCCATGTCATTTCTGGCAGAAGCAGGATATGATGCGACAACAGGTGGCGCAGATGCCGGAAAGATCAGCTTTGATGTTACTGATATCGGAACCATGACCTTACATATCGGTGCTAATATGGATCAGAACGTAGATGTAAGGATCCAGGAAGTTTCCTGTGAGAGCCTCTATATCGATGATCTGGATGTAACAACCGTAAATGGTGCATCAAGGGCACTGAATAAATTAGATGATGCAGTTGCCAAGGTAAGTGAAGTCAGATCAAAACTGGGCGCATATCAGAATCGTCTGGAATACAGTGTCAACAGCCTGGATACGTTCGAAGAGAATATGACAGATGCGATGTCCAGATTAAGCGATGCAGATATGGCAGAGGAAATGACTGAGTATACACATCAGAATGTATTGAATCAGGCTGCAATTTCTGTTTTGACACAGGCAAATGATCTTCCTCAGCAGGTGTTACAGATCTTACAGTAATAGAGAAGGGTGGAGTCTGTTTTGAAAAAAGAACAGATACAGGAATTTACCAGAAGGATCAGTCAGTGCAATAAGGGCGCGCTTGTGATCGTGATGTACGATATTTTATTTGTATATCTTACCGATGCAAAGGAAGCGCATGAAAAGCAGGACTGGGAAAATTATAAAGAGGCACTTCGCCATGCACAACGCACGATAGGAGAGCTGATCTCGGCACTTAATTTTTCTTATGAGCTTGCCGGCGAGCTTTACCGGATCTATGTATTTTGCCGTGACAGTCTTGCCAGGGCAATGTATAAGCGGGATATCGAAGATATCCTTATGGCAGAACGCCTGATGAAAAAATTATATAGCGCATTTGAAGTTGCAATGAAGCAGGATTCGTCCGCACCTCTTATGAGAAATACCCAGCAGGTTTATGCGGGGTATACTTATGGGAGGGATGATCTGGTGGAAACCTGTGGCGACTATGATACATCCAGAGGATTCTTAGTATAAGAGTCCTCTGTTTTTTTCATAATTTTTAATGCTTGTAAGCAAGAATTTATAACGCATCTGTACGGAATTTAATTCGTAAATATAGCAATCGATCAGGTCCGGATCGGTGGCATTTCCAAGATTATTATAGGCATCCTGTAAATCACGTGCCGTCTGGTGGAGGTCGTTGATTAGAAGCGTATAATGCTTATCATTTGTCTTCTCTGTTTGAAAAACATGCAGCATACATCCAATCTCCAATCTGTTTTTACTTTTAGTATAAGCAGACATTTCCAATTCTATACAGTTTTCTGTCATAAAAATGGTAAAGCGGAATAAATTAGCAGAGAAAACAGCAGATGGACAAAATGAAAATGGAAAAAATGACTGCGTTTAGTATTCTTGGCGGTGTATTGCTGCTTGTCCTTGCAATCGGGCTTTGCAAGAGGCAATCGCAGGTGGTGTGGAATTTTCTGATCCGGGCGGTATTTGGTGCGATCGCCGTTTTTTTGACAAATGATTTTCTGGCAGCACAGGGGATCTCACTTGCTGTGGGATTAAATCCGGTCAGCCTTTTGACACTCGGAACACTTGGATTTGGCGGCTTTGCGGCACTTTATGGAATTTTGCTTCTGCAATTTTTGTGAAAAACTTACAAAAATAGAAGAGAACACTGGACAAAAAAAGAGGTGGTTGCTATAATCCGATTCACAAACAAAAGAAAGAGGTGAGACATTGGGGAGATTGCACAATTTACATTACTGACCCATCTGGTGATGGCGGTCGTAATGGACTTTCAGACAGGAAAGATCAGTAACCGGCTGATTGTTTCCGGACTTATTTGGGGACTTGCCTTCCGGCTTATGGGGGATGGAATGGCAGGGGTGTTACCGTTTCTGATTCATATTTCTATTCCGGTTATCTTATTCATTCTATTATTTCAGATCCGTGCGATTGGCGCGGGCGATATCAAGTTGTTTTCCGTCGTAGGTGGTTTTTTGGGTATAAGGCAGTTAGTGTATCTGGTGCTGACAGCATTTATTGTAGCAGCAGGGATCGGTGTATTCAAATTGCTTTATCAGGTAAAAACCGTGGGATATCAGATGGGAAGCAGGACTTTGATCCATTTTTCAACAGCAATTTTAATCGCATATTTTATTGTAGTCTGGGGGTGGGGCATTGCGTAAAATAGTCGCAGTATTTTGTGACACAGATGAGACATACCGTGAGAGATTTGCAGCATATCTGATGCAGCACAGGGCAAAACAGATCGCATTGCAGGTGTTTTCAGAGCCGGAATTACTGGTTTCCTACCTGCAGAAAAATGAAGCCGATGTCATCATCGCAGGAATGGGCTGCGAAGAACTAAACGAAGCGGATATGGGGACAGATTGTCCGCTTGTGAAACTGGTCGGGAAACATCAGCTCATTCAGGAGGAGATCGTATACGATGAGAAGGCAAAAAGAAAAGTTATTACGGTCTTTAAATATCAGCCTATGGATATGATCCTGCATGAAATACAGATTGTGACCGGGATTGGGGATGAGGGGCAGGATGGAGGTCTGGAATCGGATTTTGAGATCATTGGGGTGGTCTCCCCGGCAGGGCATGATATGCAGATTCCGTTTTCACTGCTGCTTGCAGCAGATCTGTCAGGAGAAAAAAAGATGCTGTATCTGAATTTGATGCAGTTTTCCGGTCTTGTGAAAAATTTTCATCTGGCGGGAGAAGGAAATATGGGGGATTTCATTTCCCGTATGCGAAAAAAGAAACTGACAAAAGAAGTCTTTTTGCGCATGGCATACGAAAATGAGTATTTTTCCTACATACTGCCATTTCAAAATCCAGAGCAGATGTCTGAGTTCCTGCTGGGAGATTTTCTGGAACTCCTTGCTCTTATCCGGAAACAAAATCTGTACCAGGGAGTGGTCATTGATTTTGGAACCGGGGTAAGTTCTCTGGCAGATATGCTTGAGCAGTGTCATAGCATTTATTGCCTGACGAAAAAGGGGGCATTTTATGAGGGACAGACAGAGGATTTTTTACAATATCTGCAAGGAAAAGGCAAGATGCGGATGGTGGA
Source organism: Roseburia sp. (assembly GCA_050874505.1). Classification (GTDB taxonomy): domain Bacteria; phylum Bacillota; class Clostridia; order Lachnospirales; family Lachnospiraceae; genus Roseburia. The sequence goes on from JBNMKU010000087.1 coordinate 4,673, forward strand.
TCAGCTGCATATGCAGGAGATCCCATTTTCGGCAAAAGGTCTGAAACATACGTCGAATCCGATCGAGCAGTTACTGTGGAGTGAGTTTGGCGATCATGTAAGAAATTGCCTGAGGGGAGGAGTGGAGCACGGAGGATGAACATAGGGGAAAAAGAGATGGAAAGTCTGAAAGAGCAGATCTTAGAAGAGATGGATCTGACAAAAGAACTGTTCGATGACGAGATCTATACCTTGATCGAGGAAAAAGTCGAGACATTTGCGCACAGTCATATGATCACGCTTGGGGAGCGGGAGGAACTGGAGCGGAAACTGTTTCATTCCATGCGGAAATTCGATGCCATACAGGAGTTGTTGGAGGATGATACAGTAACCGAGATCATGGTAAATGGTGCAGAACATATCTTTTATGAAAAAGATGGAAGGGTGTTAAAAGCAAAGAGCCGTTTTTCATCCAGACAGAGACTTGATGATGTGATCCAGCAGATGGTCGGCAATAACAACCGTATGGTAAATGAGGCATCACCGATCGTGGATACCAGACTGCCCGATGGATCGCGTGTCAATATCGTTTTGGAACCAATCTCAATTGATGGCTCTGCGATCTCAATCCGTAAGTTCCCCAAATGCCCGATGCGGATGGAGGATCTGGTCCGGATCGGCTCGTTGTCTGGGGAGGCTGCTCTTGCATTAAAAAAGTATGTTGAGTCCGGATACAATATTTTTGTGTCGGGGGGAACCGGTTCCGGAAAGACCACCTTTTTAAATGCAATGTCACAGTATATCCCGGAAGAAGAACGCATTATCACGATCGAGGATTCCGCGGAGCTTCAGTTGCAAGACAAGCCGAATCTGATCAGGCTTGAGACAAGAAATGCCAATACGGAGGGGGTGGTGCCGATCACGATCCGGGATCTGATCCGAACGGCACTCCGCATGCGGCCTGAGCGGATCATCGTGGGGGAATGTCGTGGGGCAGAGGCACTTGATATGTTACAGGCGATGAACACCGGGCATGACGGAAGTCTTTCAACCGGACATGCAAATTCCTGTCAGGATATGTTAAGCCGCCTGGAAACCATGGTTTTAATGGGCATGGATCTGCCGCTTCCTGCGATAAGGAGCCAGATCGCATCCGGGATCGATCTGTTTGTCCACTTAGGACGTTTGCGGGATAAGAGCAGAAAAGTACTTGCAATTGCAGAGGTTGTGGGGATAGAGGCAGGAGAGATCCGTTTGAATGAATTATTTCGTTTTGTGGAAGAAGGAGAGGCAAATGGGAAAGTATGTGGAAAACTGGAAGAGGTTGGTACATTGCTGCATAAGGAAAAGCTGTATCGGGCAGGTTTTACAGAATCACAGCTGACGGGAGAAGAAAATGGACTATCGCGTATATCGTTGTAGCATAGGGGAAAATGTGCAGTGGATCGCCATAAGTGTATTGATCACAGCGGCAGTGGCATGGCTGTTTTACCAGTCCTATTATGGCATGGTATTGCTTCCGGTCATTGGAGTGTTCTGCCGGAAACGCTATATCACAAGCCGGAAAAAGAAACGGCAGCAGATGCTTTTGTACCAGTTCAGGGATGGGGTCCTGGCAGTGCAGAACGCGTTGCTTGCGGGATATTCGGTCGAAAATTCCTGGCGGGAGGCAGAAAAGGAGCTGCAGAAACTATATGGGGCACAGGGGCTGATGACACAGGAATGGCATCAGATGAATGTGCGGATAAAAATGAATGAGCCGTTGGAAAAACAGCTGATGGAATTTGCATCCCGCAGTAACTGTGAGGATGTGGAAAGCTTTGCGGAGGTTTTTTCCTTTGCAAAACGCAGCGGTGGCAATTTCGTCAAGATCATAAAGGCGACGGTAACCAGGATTTCCGGCAAGATCGAGGTAGAAAAGGAGATCGAGACGGTGCTTTCCGGTAAAAAGCTAGAGGGAAAGATCATGAATAGTATGCCGTTATTTATTCTTGCTTATCTGAATGTTACTTCAAAAGATTTTCTGCAGATCCTTTACGGAAACATACCGGGTGCCGCTGTGATGACACTTGTTCTTGGCATTTATGTGATGACGGTAAAATTATCGGAGCGGATTTTGGATATCCGGGTATAAGAGGAGAAGATATGATCTTATGTGTGGGTGCATTCGTAGTGGTGGTTATTTTCTATGGATTGGAAAGAAACCATCTTACAAAAAATAAAAAACAGATCCTGATTGTTCTATTGCTGGCATCTGCCCTTGGTGCTGTGGTTGGGATCATGGAGGGGCAGGAAAAAGAAGAAACGGATGTCCTGCCACGCAATGTGGCAGGCACGGGAGCTTATGAAGAAGAATTGCAGTTAAATGCTGGGGATGTGCTAAAAGATTATGATTATAAGCTGACCGTGCCGGAACAGATCAGGACAAAACAGGAGGAACAGGTACTTTTAGAGCAGGCAAAACAGGAAATCGCAGAGACCTTTCTGGGAGAGAACACGTCGTTTGATACGGTAAATAAACAGGTGATCATGGGAAGCAGTTATCAAAACGGAGCCGTTGCGGCAACCTGGGAGGTATCGCCGTATATGGTACTGGATGAGAACGGGCAGATTACGGAGCATGATATTCCGAAAGAGGGAAAACTGGTGCAGTTGTCAGTAGAACTGGTCTGTGGTGAAACTGCATGTTGCTATGAGTTCCCGATCCGGATCGTTCCGGTCAGGTTAAGTGTGGCAGAACAGATCTTAAAAGAGATAGGAGACAACTTAGAAACACAGGAGAAGCAGAAAGGAACAGAAGAGATCAGGCTGCCGGAGTCAATCGGAAGTGTAAAACTGCAATGGAGCAGGAAAAAAGACTACACGCCGGAGAAAGTGCTGGCATTAGGCGTGGTATGTGCCGGGATGCTTCCTCTGATCGAACGCTCAAAGCAGCAAAAAGAAAGAAAAAAAAGAGAACAGATGCTGCTGATGGAATATCCTGACCTGATCAGTAAACTGGTTCTTTTGATGGGCTCCGGCATGAATTTATCCGGGGCTTGGAAAAAGATTGCCACAGATTATGAAAATAAGCGGAAGAAAAAAAAGATACCGCAAAGGATCTCGGGAGAAGAAATGCTGCTTACCTGCCACGAGATGGAGGGAGGCATAGGAGAAGGGGTGGCCTATGAACGGTTTGGAGAACGGTGTCAGATTTCCGGCTACCGGAAACTTGGGAATACCCTTTCCAGGAATCTGCAAAAAGGCAATCAGGGGTTATCAGAGTTATTAGAAACACAGGTAGACGAAGCATTTGAAGAACGAAAAAACGTTGCCAGAAAGTATGGAGAGGAGGCAGGAACAAAACTGCTGTTTCCGATGATACTTATGCTGGCAATGATCATGGTGGTGTTGTTGATACCGGCATTGCTTTCGTTTCAGCTGTGAAGGATTGGAAGCCACGGGAAGTGTGGCAGAAAGGGAGGAACAAATGAGAGGAATCGAGGAATTTTTAAAAGAAGAGGATGGGATCGGCGTTGTTGAGATAATTTTGATCCTGGTGGAAATATTTACTGGGATATAGAGTGTAGATAATGTAAATAAAGGGGGATTAAGAGGTAAAAGTATAACACAATACACAGTAGATAAGTAAGAATGTGTATATAGTAGAACTAAGAAAACTGAATATAGAAGCCATAGATAG
>JBNMKU010000088.1:0-8301 GCA_050874505.1 Roseburia sp.
ATATTATATTAGAAAATCTAATAAAATGTCTGGAAAAACCTTATAGAAATGGATATTCACAAAATAAGAGATGTATGTTATGATGACAACAGGCGACGGGGCTATCATATGGGGTTTCGTCGCCCATTTTTAGTACATGATAATAGAATGTTCGCGGAGTGTGCATTCTGTTATATTGGAGCAATAGAAGCACCAAAGGAGGAAGAGATGGAATTTCGACCCTGCATTGATATTCATAATGGAAAGGTAAAGCAGATTGTCGGAGGCACCTTAAAGGATGCTGGCAATCAGGCGGTAGAGAATTTCGTATCCAAACAGGATGCGGCATTTTATGCCACACTTTATCAGAAAAGCGGGATCGCAGGCGGTCACATCATATTATTAAACCCGGCGGGGAGCGAGTATTATGAGGCGACCAAAGATCAGGCGATGAAAGCACTTCGGGCTTATCCGAAGGGATTGCAGGTAGGTGGAGGCATTACCGATGCAAATGCAAAAGAATTTCTGGATGCAGGTGCAAGTCATGTCGTTGTTACCTCGTACGTCTTCCGGGATGGCAGTATCAATTATGAGAATCTTCATAAGATCGTGCAGGTTACCGGAAAAAAACATCTGGTACTGGATCTAAGCTGCAGAAAACGGGATGGCAGATATTACATTGTGACAGATCGTTGGCAGAAATTTACAGATGAGGTCATTTGTGCGGAGCTTTTAGATAAGCTGTCTGCTTACTGTGATGAATTTCTGATCCATGCAGTGGATGTGGAGGGAAAGGCATCCGGCATCGAGAGGGAACTGGTCTCTCTTTTGGGAGAGTGGGGAAAAATTCCGATCACATATGCCGGTGGAGTAGGAAGTTTTACGGATCTTTCATTATTAAAAGAGCTGGGACGTAACCGGCTGAATGTGACGATCGGAAGTGCCTTAGATCTGTTCGGGGGACCCATGAGTTATCAGAAGGTGTTAGATTATATGAATAAGGAGTGATTAGAAGAGATGAGCAAGTACACAAAACAGGATATTATTCGTATGGTGGAGGAAGAGGATGTCGAGTTTATCCGTCTGCAGTTTACGGATATGTTTGGCACACTGAAAAATGTGGCAATTACATCCAGCCAGTTAGAAAAGGCATTGGACAATGGCTGTATGTTTGATGGCTCTTCGATCGAGGGCTTTGTGCGGATCGAGGAATCCGATATGTATCTGTACCCGGATCTGGATACGTTCGTGATCTTCCCATGGAGACCACAGCAGGGAAAAGTAGCAAGGATCATCTGTGATGTCTATACTTCAGACCGCAAACCGTTTGAGGGAGATCCGCGTTATATGTTAAAACAGGCAGTTGCAGATGCTGCTGCAATGGGATACCGGTTTGATGTGGGACCGGAGTGTGAATTTTTCCTGTTTAATCAGGACGAGGATGGTCAGCCGACAACGATCAGTACAGAGCGTGCCGGATATTTTGATCTGGGACCGATCGATCTGGGCGAAAATGCCAGACGTGATATGGTGCTTACCTTAGAGGATATGGGCTTTGAGATTGAGGCATCCCACCATGAGGTAGCTCCGGCACAGCATGAGATCGATTTCCGTTATGATGAGGCAGTCAAAACTGCGGATAATATCATGACATTCAAGCTGGCAGTCAAGACGATCGCAAAACGCCACGGCATGTTTGCAAGCTTTATGCCAAAGCCAAAGACCGGAGTCAACGGTTCCGGTATGCATGTTAATATGTCCCTGTCCAAGGATGGAAAAAATATTTTTGATGACCCGGATGGAGAACTGGGATTGAGCAAAGAAGCATTCTGGTTCATCGGAGGCATTATCAAACATATGAAGGGAATGACGGTCATCACCAATCCGCTCATCAACTCTTATAAGAGACTGGTTCCGGGATATGAGGCACCGATCTACATTGCATGGTCGGTTACAAACCGAAGCCCGCTGATCCGTATTCCGGTGACCCGTGGGGAGGGTACCAGAGTAGAGTTAAGAAGTCCGGATTCTGCTGCCAATCCATATCTTACTTTGGCGGTATGTTTACAGGCAGGACTTGACGGTATCCGCAACCAGATCGAGCCACCGGCAGCCGTGACAGAAAATGTTTACGAGATGCGCCTGAAACAGAAACACGAGCTCGGCATCGAAGAGCTTCCTGCGGATCTGGGAGAGGCTTTGGATGCTTTCGAACAGGATGAATACTTGCACAAAGTACTGGGAAAACACATTACAGAGAAATATGTCGAGGCAAAGCGGGCAGAATGGGCAGACTATCGTTCTCAGGTTACAAGCTGGGAAATTGACAATTATCTGTATAAGATTTAATTAAAGGGATCAGATTTTGACAAACATTATCGTTGCATTTCCCAAACAGGAAACTGCAAAAAATGTAAAAAAGATATTGATGCAGAACGGTCACAATGTCACGGCAGTCTGCCTGACAGGAGCACAGGCACTGCAGAGTGCAAATGAACTTGGCGGTGGAATTATCGTGTGCGGGTATCGATTTGTCGACATGATGTACAGTGAACTGCATGAATATCTGCCGTCTCAGTTTGAGATGCTCTTAGTCGCATCCCCACTTAACTGTGGAGAACGGGATATCCCGAATCTGGTGTGTCTGTCGACACCGCTTAGAGTTAATGAATTATTGCAAACCGTGGAGATGATGGAATATACCATCACGAGGAAGCGGAAAAAATTAAAGAGCAAGCCAAAGGAACGCTCTGCAGAGGAGCAGGAGCTGATTAATGATGCTAAGGCACTTCTGATGGAACGAAATAATCTGACGGAAGAGGAAGCACACCGTTATATGCAAAAGAGGAGTATGGATAATGGGACAGGACTGGTAGAGACTGCCCAAATGATCTTAAGTCTGCTTACATAAAGAAAAGAAAACCGGCTGTAACAGCTGGTTTTTTCTTTTTGAGTGGTCTCCAAGTATTGGAAAAAAAGGCAGAATAGGATAAAATAATGTCATATGAAACAGTACGATTTAAGGAGAAAATGATGCAATACAGCAAATTACAGATTGGTTGTATGATCCTTGTACTTTATATTACATGGATCTATATTCATGAAAGACACGAGTACAAAGTGAAAAAAAGAGAAAAAGTATTTGAATGGCTTTTAACGGTGGGCATATTGGAGATCCTGTTTGATGGATTGACGGCGTATACGGTAAATCATCTGGATCAGGTGCCGGCTGTGGTCAATGCGGTTTTACATATGTTCTTTTTGTGCAGTCTGGATGCCAGTGTATTTCTGCTGTATTTATATGTACTGGATATCACAAGGGGGATCCCGCAAAACAGAAAAAACAGGTTTTGGCTGGGACGGCCGTTTCTATTGAATATGATAGTTGTCGTGCTTTTTATGCCGCAGCTGGAATACAGAAAGGGGGAGATTACCAACTATTCGATGGGGATCTCTGCCTATACCTGTTTTGTCATGGTGGCAGTTTATATGGCAGCTACCCTCAGGATCCTTTTAATGAACTGGCGCAGTCTGGATTCACACAAGCGGATCGCAATCTCTACTTATATGGTAGCTGCGATCGGTATCACAGGCTATCAGATGCTGCATCCGCAGGCACTGTTTTCCTGTGTGGTTACAACGATTGCAATCATTGGAACGTATCTGAATATGGAAAATCCGGTCTTTACAAAGCTGCAGGGGTATAACCAGGAAATGGTCATGGGATTTGCCACTCTGGTTGAAAACCGGGATGACAGTACCGGTGGACACATCAAGCGGACAACAGAGTATGCCAGAATGCTGGCAGAAGAATTAAGGCAGAGGGGATATTTTAAAGAGCAGCTGACACAGGATTATATTGAAGATCTTGTGATGGCGGCACCTATGCACGATGTGGGAAAGATCGCGATACCGGATGCGATTTTGCAGAAACCCGGAAAACTGACGGCAGAAGAATATGAGATCATGAAAACACACGCAGAGCGCGGAGGCAGGATCATAAAGGATACATTTGGACATATGGGGGATGATGCCTACGGGAAAATGGCATATGAGGTTGCAAGACACCATCATGAAAAATGGAATGGGGCAGGTTACCCGGACGGACTTTCGCAGGAAGAAATTCCTTTGTCGGCAAGGATCATGGCAGTTGCAGATGTATTTGATGCTGTTTCGGCAAAACGATGTTATCGGGATGCGCTTCCGTTAGAAGAATGTTTTGGTATCATAGAGGCTGGAAAAGGCAGGGATTTTGATCCCGTGATCACCGAAGTACTTCTGGAACAGAAAGAAAAAATTACACAGATATGTGAGAAAAACCGGCTGTAACAGCCGGCTTTTTTGCTCTATTTGCGTGCTTGATCCGTTAAGATAATACCTCGTCGTTTGCAAGTGGGATCGTTTTTATCCCGAAACAGAAATAGAGGATATGGAAGATCCAGACGAAACCGAGGACGATGCAGCCAGCAACGATCCCTTTGAGGCTCATTATGAGAAAACCGATGCTCATCAGCAGCGTAACGGTAACCATAATGCGCAGTTTGGTCTTTCGCGTCATGCCACGGCCTGCTACAAAGTCTTCGAGATTATCCTTGTAAAGTTTGGTTCCCTTAAACCAGGTATCCAGTTTCTCAGAACTTCTCGCAAAGCAGAATGCGGCAAGCATCAGGAAGGGGAAGGTAGGCAGCAGCGGCAGGATGGCACCGATGGCACCGAGGACTACGCCGATGCAGCCGAGAATGACATATAAGATTTTTTTGAGATTCAAAATGGACTCCTTTCTGATTGTAAGATGATAAATTAGATTGAACTAAAAATAATTAGAAACAACTAACAGAACTGAATTATAACAACTGTGCGCGGATGTGTCAACCTTTTGGAAACGAAACAAAATGGGAATAAATGGAAGAACGTAAAACAATTTGTTGAGAAAATTTTGGTTCCAGGTAAACAAAAATAGCTTGCAGGTGTGCAGACACAATGCTATACTAAAAACGATAAGAAAGCGATTTTACTGCAAAGCAGGAAAGATAAAATAAAGGAGAGAGCCATGTTCAAAATCAATGAAAACTATCAGAAGTTACCGGGAAGCTATCTGTTTTCCACGATCGCGAAAAAAGTAAGCGCGTATTCAGAGAGCCATCCGGACAACCAGATCATCCGTCTCGGGATCGGAGATGTCACACAGCCGATCGCTCCGGCGATCATCGAGGCGATGCACCGCGCGGTAGACGAGATGGGTCATGCAGAGACGTTTCACGGATATGCACCGGATCTGGGCTATGAATTTTTAAGAAATGCCATCGTAAAAAACGATTATCAGGCAAGAGGCTGCGATATCAGCGCAGATGAGATCTTCGTTTCCGATGGAGCAAAGAGTGATTCCGGAAATATCCAGGAGATCTTCGGATTGGACAATAAGATCGCTGTCTGCGATCCGGTTTATCCGGTTTATGTGGATTCCAATGTTATGGCAGGCAGAACAGGTACCTATGACCCTGCAACCGAGATGTGGAGCGATGTCATCTACATGCCATGTACCATGGAAAATGATTTCGTACCGGAGTTCCCGAAGAAGACACCGGATATCATTTATCTGTGTCTGCCGAACAACCCGACCGGTACCACGATCACAAAGGCACAGTTACAGACCTGGGTAGACTATGCAAATAAAGTGGGCGCAGTCATCATTTACGATGGAGCTTATGAGGCTTATATTTCCGAGGATAATGTAGCACATTCCATTTATGAGTGCGAGGGCGCAAAGACCTGTGCGATCGAGCTGAAGAGTTTTTCTAAAAATGCAGGATTTACCGGCGTAAGACTTGGCTATACCGTTGTTCCGAAAGAGTTAAAATGCGGAGATGTCTCCCTTCATGCAATGTGGGCAAGACGTCACGGAACAAAATTCAATGGTGCACCTTACATCGTACAGCGTGCCGGTGAGGCTGTTTACTCTGATGCCGGAAAAGCACAGTTAAAAGAGCAGGTAGGCTATTACATGAAAAATGCCGCTACCATTAAAAACGGCTTGAAAGAAGCTGGTTATACGGTATTCGGCGGAGTCAATGCACCATATATCTGGTTAAAGACACCGGATCAGATGACTTCCTGGGATTTCTTCGATTACTTACTGGAGAATGCCAATGTGGTTGGTACTCCTGGTTCCGGATTTGGTCCAAGTGGAGAGGGCTATTTCAGACTGACTGCATTTGGTACTTACGAGAATACACTGGCAGCATTAGAGCGCATCAAAAAACTCTAGATTATAGCATGAAAAAAGCCGCATCCATTCTCTTTTCTAAGAGAGTGGGTGTGGCTTTTCTGATAATAGAATGTTCACGGAGCGTATCATCTATTGTTTACTGGATCATCTGAAGCTCTTCCGTATCCATTGTCGCTTCGGTCTCAATGACTGTAACATTTGCATTTTTTTCGAGAAAATCTAAAACCTTGTCTTCTAAGATCCAGCTTCGCAGCGAGTCCTCACCATAATCTTCTACCAGGGCATCGGTGCTGTCGTAGTCGTTTTCCTCAGCGTAGCGTTCTAAGCCTTCCTGATATTCGGTGTCGGTAAGCGCGAGATTTTCCTTCTGGCTGATCGCCTGAACCACGATCGCACGGTAGACCAGATTCATAACTTCCTTTTCAATATCTGTTTCTGTCATTCCAAACAGATCATAGACTTCTTCAACGGTTTCACAGCCGAACATTTCCATATAGCTCTCATAGTTTTCTTCCATGCCGGTAGCATAGCTGTCGTAGAGATCCTGCGAATAACTCTCAAAATCAGAGCCGCCAATGACCTGCTGCATCAGATCTTCGCGAAAATCGTATTCGGCGGAGGATTCGTTGTCAGCCTCCAATCTGGCGCGGGCATCCTCTCGCAGTGCATCTATGGAATCGTAACCAAGTGTATTTTTTACAAAATCTTCCGTCAGTTCCGGCAGAACTTCTTCGGTAATGCTCATCACATTGACCATGTAGTCGATGGTTGCACCGGCAAAATCCTCGTAATCATAATCTTCGGGATAAGTAATGGAGAAAGTGAGTTCATCCCCGGCGGAGACACCGGTCAGTGCCTGATCGAAATCAGCACCGAAATCCTCGGAACCCAGATAACGGTCATAACGGGAATCGCCGGTATAGGAAAAGAGGACATCGCCGTCTTTTGTGCCGGTGATCTCTGCGGTAATACAGTCACCGTTTGTGGAAGGACGGTCGACCTCTTTAAAATCTGCATAGTCATAAGGCATGACATCGATGTCTGAATCGATATCATCCTCGGTTACGGTAAGAACCGTTTTTTCTGCTGTCAGATTTTTATAATCGCAAAGTGTGACGGTTCCATACGCATCATCCGAATAGGATGCACTGGAAGAAGAACCACAGGCAGTCAGTGAGAGAGCGGCTGTGGAGATCAAAAGGAGTGCACAGAATCTTTTTTTCATATTGTATAACCATTGCCTTTCTATGTGTGATGCACGAATTATCTCGTGACGCTAATATCATTTATTATATAGAAGAAACCGCTTAAAAATCAATGAAAATATGGAAAAATGAGAAAAATGCAACAAATTTGCAAATTCGAGTGGAAAAGTATTGACACAATAGAAAAAGAGGTTATAATACAATTTGCAAATAAGTTGCAAATGCAAGTAAAATGCAAATGGAGATGGAAATTACGATGAAAGAGATTTTATTTGATACCCTTTTCGATAGTGTGAAAATTTTACCATTTTTGTTTCTGACCTATCTGGTCATGGAACTGTTAGAGCATAAAACAGGCGGAAAGTCCAAAGATCAGATCCGCCGTGCCGGATGGAGCGGTCCAATCTGGGGAGGTCTTCTTGGCGTGATCCCACAGTGTGGATTTTCAACGGCGGCATCCAGCTTATATGCAGGAAGAGTCATCACTGTGGGCACGCTTCTGGCAGTCTATTTTTCAACCTCGGATGAAATGCTTCCGATCATGATCTCACAGGCGGTTCCGGTTCCTGTTATGATAAAGATACTGGGTACAAAAGCGATCATTGCCATCATTTCCGGAATGGTAGTGGAAGTGGTCTACACAAGGATCTTAAAAAGACAGGAAAAAGACATGGACATTCATGTGGTCTGCGAGGAAGAGCACTGTAAATGTGAGGATGGTATCGTAAAATCTGCCGCAAAGCATACGGTAAAGATCTTTTTCTACCTGCTTCTCATCTCATTTGTTTTAAATGTGATCGTTGGCGTCATTGGAGAAGATACACTGGCACAGTTTTTTGTCGGAACGCCGGTTATCGGAGAGCTGATCGCAGCGTTGGTCGGTCTGATCCC